>JAZDNE010000095.1:0-6774 GCA_043800235.1 bacterium
GGCGAGAAATAATTGGTGGGGCGCGGAATCCGGACCATGTAATTGGCTCTCCAATCCCGCTGGCGAAGGCGTTCATATTTCCGATAATGTTGACTACGGAGAATGGCTCTTAGTCCCGCCTTTTTGAAAGAGATGAGAAAAGTCGCTTCAAAAAGAGATGTCCATAGATAAAATTAAAATTTTTTTAATAAAATAATATATATGAAACCAATAATAATCGCAAATTGGAAAATGAAATTAGGACTCCGCGAGAGTCTTGATTTGACAGAAAAAATTAAGAATGGTTTAATTAAAAAAGAAACTCGAATCTATGATAAATTTGTGGGAATTCAAAATAGATGGTCTGAAAAAATAAATATTACCCTTTGTCCTTCGTTTACGGCGATTTCTGATATTAAAAAAAAAGTTGCTAATATTGGAATAAATTTAGGCGCGCAGGATATTTTTTGGGAAGAAAAAGGCGCGTATACAGGCGAGATATGCGCTTCTCAACTTAAAGAATTAGGCGTAAAATATGTTATTATCGGGCATTCAGAAAGACGGAATAATTTGAATGAAACAGACAAGATGATTCATTTAAAAATTAGACTGGCGCTTAATGCGGAGCTCATTCCTATTTTATGCATAGGAGAAACTTATGAAGAACGAAAAGCGGGACAAAAAGATTATGTCATAATAAAGCAACTTATTAAAGCTTTGGAAGGCATTGATATAAAACAAGATCAAAAAATTATTATTGGGTATGAACCTATATGGGTTATTGGAACTGGTCAAGCGGTCGCTCCTGAGGAGGCTGAATTATCAGGCAAACTAATTAAAAATTCATTGCTTGATTTGTTTCCAAGAAAATTTATTGATGATAATGTTGCCGTTGTTTATGGCGGAAGCGTTTCGTCAAAAGACGCGAAAAAGTTTTTAGATAAACCAAGTATAGACGGGGCGCTTGTAGGCGCGGCGAGTTTGGATGGCAAAGAGTTTATGGATATTATTGAGAGTTTATTATAGTTGGTCGGATTGAAATATATGTAAGATTTTTTAAGAAATATTAAATCATAAGCGCGAAATCCTAAATAAATTAAAATTTTAAAAATTTGAGATTTGAATTTAGAATTTGTTTAAAATTTAGAGTTTCGAATTTAGGATTTTATAAATTTTATGCTTGTACACACAAAAGAAATTCTTGGCGATGCTCAAAAGAATAAATATGCCATAGGCGCTTTTAATACTTGCAATTTAGAAATAACTTTGGGTATAATACATGCCGCGCAAGAAGCGCGTTCTCCTGTGATTGTGCAAGTAACAGAAAATGAGATAAAATACGCGGGGTTAAAGCCTATTACCCATATCGTTGAGACAATAGCGAAAAATGAGGCGATAAATGTTCCAGTGGCTTTGCATTTAGATCATGGCAAAAGTTTTCATTCAGTCGCGGAATGTATTCAAGCAGGGTTTTCTTCAATTCAGATAGACGCATCAGACCTCCCTTTTGACGAAAATATAGCTTTAACTAAGCAGGTGGTTGATTACGCGCACAGGTATAATGTTTGGGTGCAAGGAGAACTTGGAGCGATGAAAGGCGAGGAAGGGGTTATGGCATTGAAGCTTGGCAAAGGTTTTAAAATGGAAGAATATATGACAGATCCTCTAAAAGTCGCGGAATTTGTTGAGAAGACTGGAGTTGACACATTAGCTGTTTCAGTCGGAACGATTCATGGTATGTTTCCAACAATCGAAAAAGTTGATCATGAAAGGCTTAAAAAAATAAGTTCAGAGACTAACATTACCTTAGTTTTACATGGCGCTTCTGGAACTTCAGATTCTGATATTAAGAAAGCGATAGAAGAGGGTATTCGCATTATAAATGTCGGAACGCTTTTAAGAGTAGAATTTACAGATGCTATAAGATCTTTTATGATTGCAAATTATGACGAACGAGATCCGAGAAAAGTTTTACGAACAGGGACAGACGCTGTAAAAGAAGCTGTTATTGGGCAAATGAAAATATTTGGAAGCGCGGAGAGAATTAAATGTTGATAATTATTAGCGAAATTTTTTAAAGAAAGGAATGCAATAAAAATAAGTATGTTTTATTGAGAATTATATACATTTTTTACAAATATGTTATACGCAATTTTGATAGTAATTATAGCAGTTTGCATTTTAATAATCAGTTATATTATCGCAAGAAGATTTTATCAGCTTATTTTGATAGATGTTAACAGTATTCCAGAAGAAAAAGAACGAAAAATTAAGGATAAAATTATGGTTGATAGGATTAAAAGAACGGCATCTGCCGAATTTAAAAAAATTGAAAAAAGCGTGTTGCCTTTTTTTGATTTGGCGAAAGATTATTTTAATAAGTTTTATAATAAATTTTTGGAATTAGAAAAGAAATATCAAGAAAAAGTCAAAAAAAAACCATTGGGGCAAGATGCGAAAGAAAAAATAAGAGCTCTTCATAATATGGCTAAAGAATATTTGGAAAATGGAGAATTAGCTAACGCAGAAAATAAATACATTGAGATTATAAGTTTGGATAGTAGAAATTTAAACGCGTATAAACAGTTGGCGGATATATATTTTAAGCAAAAAGATTTTGCCCATACAAAGGAAATATTGAAGCATAGTTTGAAAATCAATAATAAAGATGAGGAAATTTATGAAAAATTGGGAGATCTTTTTCGAGAGGAAGGAGAATTCGAAGAAGCAAAAAGAAATTACTTAAAAATTCTTGCTTTGAATCCAAGAAAAGCATCAAATTATATCGATTTATATGAAATTTATAAAGCGATGGATGATGATGAGAACGCTATGAGAGCGGTTCAAAAAGCGGTTGAGTTAGATTCCAATAATCCGAAAAATCTTGACCTTTTAGGGGAAATTAGCATATTATTAAAGAATAAAAAAAGCGCGGAATTCGCGTATGACAAATTAAAAATAATAAATCCTGAAAATGCAAAACTTGAGGAAATTAAACGAAAAATTGACGAGATATAGTAATAGATTTGTTTAAAAAAATTGTCGATGTGGCTCAGTTTGAATAGCGATGTCCTGCCAGCATGCCGTTGTAGCTCAGTTGGTGGAGCAACTCCATGGTAAGGAGTAGGTCCGCGGTTCAAATCCGCGCAACGGCTCAGCTTATAAAACACTCTTAAACGGGTGTTTTTTTGTTGATTTTTGGACTCAAAGGTGCTATTATAAAAATAATAATTGTTTTTTTGTTTTAAAAAAATTATTAGATAAATTTTTTAAAATATTTAGGGGGTGGTGATTTTTAGAAAATTCTTTTTAATAAGTTTTAGTCACCTCGGCTTTGAAAATCATGTTTATGATTTTCAGAGTGGAATTGACTAAATTTACCTATTCCCGCGCACTTTGAAAATTCGCTTTTCCCTTTTAAAAAGCGTATGTGAGATTAAAACCGATTGCCGCTTTGAAGATTGTCTTGGTGTCGCCGAAATCAGTTTTTGCTCTTAAACCTCCCGCTCCGATGAATATCCATTTCAATGTTCCGATCAGTCCTTCCGTTTGATTCCGAGCCCTGACAAATCTTTTTTTAGGTATTGGCGGATCTTTGCTTTGTTTACCGCGCTTTTCTAACCCGTCTGTAATGTTAAAGTTTTTAAGAAAATTACTGCACCCGCTGTGTCCTTTGTCTCCGATTATTTCTTTTACCGAATAATCCTTTTTTTGCATGGAGGTTATCCCTTCCTGTAAACCATGTCCATCATAGAAATTGTCATAAGATGTTTTATTGATTATTAATGCTTTGCCTACTCTTGAAAGATAAACCTTTACTCCGAATTCCGTTTTCTTTTGCGCCTTGCCTCTAAAAATTGGTCGGACGCTCGGACGATGGAAGCTTACGATTCTATCCTTAACCGATATGTCATTGTAAAGATCATGTTGTTGCTTGTAAATCAATTTTGCCGTTTCAAGTTTTATTTTCAATCGTTTAAACGCTTTTCTGTTAAGACCATTATTCCCGTCAAAAATTATTTCCTGATCCTTTAGCTTTTCTTCTATCGCATTCAGCACTTCCTGAGCTTGTCCTATATTTCTTTTTAAAAACTGTAAATGCTTCTTTTTCGCTTTTTGAATGTCTTTATGCGAATGTATCCGTGTTTTGCAGAAATTAAGGTATTCTTGTCTTGCTACTCTGTCATAATGCCTATGATCTTGATTCACTTGGTTTTGATAAGATTTGATAATATCATTCACAAGGAATTTTCTTGCTGCTTCCATTAGCTTCGTATCCGTGGGAAAAGTTACATTTGATTCAATAACGGTGGAATCGGAACTATGCCTGCCTTTACTGTTTGGCGGTTGCGCATCAATGCTTGCTTTTTCAATGATGTCTTTTATCTCTAAAAGATTTTCTTCGCCCAGATGTTCCTCAAATTTTATTAAAGTTGAATGATTTATTTTTCTAAGGCAGTCAAAAGTTTTGTATCCGCAAGCATAAGCGCAAAAAAGATTAAAAGTGTAATCTTCAGCTATTTCTCTGTAATCTTTCTTTAAATTTAAAGAGTGATAAACTAACAAACCGATCATAATTCTTGCGTTTGGTTTATCTTTCCAATAATCAGATTTGTATGCTCGTTTCGCGATTCTTTCAAGATCATCCCAAGGGAGCTTATCTAAGATGGTTCTCTTAGGATGGTCTTTAGGAATTAAGTTTTCTAAAGGCACGGCAAAAAGCGAGGAACTTTTAAAAGTTTGAGGGTTGATGTTGCGCATAGGAGTAAATTGAAGCGGATATTTTTTTAAAAAATATCCTGTCTTCCTTTAAAAGATTAAAATTGTATAACTTTACTCTTATTTTAGCACATTTTCTTGCATTTTTAAAGTTTTTAAAGGTCTATGCTTCGCTTATTTTAGCCACTTTTTATCCGTCTGCGTCAGCAGACCCTATTTAATGCAATTAATTTTTTATGGATAAAAAATCGTTTATAGAAAAAATTGAAAAATTGAGAAATTCGCGGGTTATAACTTATCTGACCAGCGACAGACAAGGACCGATGAACGCGAAAATCGCCGGGGATATTATCCCGATAATAAGCAAACAACTTCGTAAGATTGGAAAACAAAAAAATATTGATTTATTTTTGTACAGTTCCGGCGGGGACACGATGGTGCCGTGGCGATTGGTTTCTATGATCCGCGAATACTGCGATAAATTTTCGGTTTTAATTCCTTATAAAGCCCATAGCGCGGCGACTATGATTTCGCTTGGAGCGGATGAGATTGTAATGAGCGACTTATCGGAATTGTCGCCGATTGATCCGTCAACCGCCAATGTTTTCAATCCGATTGATCCGAAAAATCCGCAAAACCGCATTCCGATTTCAGTGGAAGATGTGATGGCTTTTTTTGATTTGGCAAAAAATAAATTCGGGATAAAATCGGATGAGGATTTAACTAAAATTTTTAATAAATTCGTTGAAGCAAACCCGCAAATTCATCCTTTGGCGCTCGGCAATGTAAACCGCACGCATAATTTAATCCGTATTTTGGCTCGCCGACTTTTAAAGAGCCACAAAGAACCGATGAGGGATGAGGATGTTTCGAGAGTGGTGGATAATCTTACGGAAAAACTTTACTCGCACCAGTATTTTATTGGGCGAAAAGAGGCAAAAGAAGAATTGGGAATTAAAAATGTTGTTTTTGCGGATGATAGCTTGGCAAACGCGATGAGCGAGTTATTTGAGGAATATCAAAAAGAAATGGAGCTTGGCGTGAACTGGAATCCTGAAAATGAGTTGGGCGTAAACGCTTTGCAGAATAAGAAAGATTATAATATTGCTTTTATTGAAAGCCGCGATTTATCTAACCATTTTGAGCTTTCGATTGAATATAAAAAACAGCAAGTTCCTATTACCCAGCAAACCCCGCAAGGACCCATTCAAGTCCACCAAGAGCAAGTCGGGTTTAGAATCCTCGGGCAGGGGTGGAAGTAAAAAATTTTCAAACTAAACCGCGCGTTAACGGGCAAGATTTACTGGATAAATATAGAATTTTAAAATTTGCAGATAAGTGAGTTAGTCGTCCATTTTCCTTTATATGATTGATGGAGATCAAATAATTAAATATTCTAATTGGCAGCTTATAAAAGATATTAGCGGATATTTAAAGCCGTACCGCTGGCGTTTTTTTATTGCCTCTTTTTTAAGATTATCAAGCGACATTGCGGGTTTATATCCTGCTTACGCGATGGCTTCAATCGTAACTTTTTTTAGCCGATTCTCCAGCGGGGATTCATTAGAAAAGTTATGGTTGATTATATTTTTATGGACGGCGATAGCTTTATATAAAAATTTAGCGCGACAATCAGCGAAATATATTGGATATCAAGTTTCTGAAAAAGTGGCGCTTGACGCGCAAATGAAAACCATTAAGCATCTATGCCTTTTGGATATCGCGTGGCACGAAAAAGAGAATGCGGGCAATAAACTTAAACGGCTTCAAAAAGGGAGTTTTGGATTGGATAAAATTTTACGAATGTGGCTCGTGAATTTCATAGAAATCGGGGTTAATTTCGTAGGTATGATTTTTATTTTATCGAAAACAGATAATGTAGTCGGCGTTATTATGGTTTTATTCTTATTCACTTATTTTATTTTAGCCTCCGTCCCGAGAATTCCTTTTTGAAGTGCAATTTTTTCTTTGGTATAATGAGGATATATGAAGAAGAAAAAATATAGCCATTTAAACCAATTAGAAAGAGACCGTATTGAGGCGTTAATCAATGCGGGGCACAAACAAAAAGACATA
>JAZDNE010000104.1:0-20174 GCA_043800235.1 bacterium
TTGTCCTAAATTCCCATATTTCGGTCAAATTTTCCAAAAAATTTTTTCCCCTTAGCTTAGGCTAAACCGCAAAATTTGTTTGAAAAATTATGCCTCGAAATCTGGAAATTTATGACTAAAGGAGCATTCGGCGACAGCCCCCTTATAGTTATTTAAGGTATATGTTACAAAATAATGAAAAAAAGAATAATCATTCGCGTGTTTCTGATAATAACGAAAAAAAGGACGAGTTTAATCAAAAGATCATAGATTTGGCAAGAGTCACAAGGGTTATGGCAGGAGGCAAAAGAATGAAATTTAGAGCATGCGTAGTCATAGGAGATTATAAAGGGCATGTTGGTTTCGGCATTGCTAAAGGAGCAGATGTTTCTGCCGCTATCAGTAAATCTGTAAATAGGGCAAAGAAAAAAATAATTAACGCAAAAAATAAAAATGAGACTATACCTTTTGAAATAAGAACTAAATTTAAAGCGGCTAAAATTATGTTAAAACCGGCTCCTAAAGGAACTGGCATTAAAGCAGGCGGAGCAGTTAGAATAATTTTAGAATTAAGCGGTATTCAAAATGTTGTAGGGAAAATTTTAGGTTCTAATAATAAAATAAATAATGCGCAAGCGACAATGTTGGCGTTAGAGAAGTTAAGCGAGATGCCATCAAAATAGATAGTCTTGTATATCTGTATTGGAATAGTATTTCTTGCCATTCCGCAATACTCGCGAGACTCCTTGAGACGATTAGATTGGCTGTTGCATTATGCGCCGAAGACCTATGGACATCACACTCCAAAACCGCGCTCCATAATTTTTGATAGTTTCTAAGCGCGTTTTCAGAGTGTGATGTCCATAATTTACAGATTTGAATTATATCTGCGTTTTGCAGATTTGAATTATATCTGTGCTTTATATGTTATCATTGCATAATTTAAAAAAATCTAAGAGTAAAAAATTAAAAAAACGGGTCGGTCGAGGA
This sequence comes from bacterium, assembly GCA_043800235.1. GTDB lineage: Bacteria > Patescibacteriota > Patescibacteriia > JAZDEU01 > JAZDEU01 > JAZDNE01. The sequence continues at coordinate 970 of JAZDNE010000104.1, forward strand.
AACGCTTCAGGACATGGCACTTATAGCACGAGAGGTCAAAAAGGACAAAGGGCGAGAAGCGGAGGCAGAAGCGGTTTAAAGTTAAAAGGATTTAAACAAATTCTTTCCTCTGTCCCTAAGAATAAGGGTTTTAAAAGATCGGTTGAAGAAACGCAAATTATTAATCTTGAAATTTTGAATGCCAAATTTTCCGATAATTCGGAAGTGTCAGCAGAATTATTATATAAAGAAGGTTTGATTAAGGATATTAAAAAAGGAGTTAAAATATTAGGCAATGGCAAATTAAAATTAAACGGACTAAAGATTATCGGATGTGATATTTCAAAGAGCGCGAAGGAAAAGATTGAAAAAAATGGAGGGACTATAGCGGATATTGGAAATTAAGAAATTAAAATACGATTATGTTTTTGGATAAGATTAAACAAATTTTTAAGATACCTGATTTAAAAAAAAGCATTTTATTTATTCTTGCGATGCTTGTTGTTTTTAGATTTGCGGCGCATGTCCCGATGCCAGGCGTTGATGCTGGCGCTTTAAAAGATTTTTTTTCCGCTAATCAATTTTTAGGATTATTAAATATGTTTTCCGGCGGAGGAATGGAAAATTTTTCAGTTATAATGCTGGGGATAGGACCATATATTACTGCGGCTATTATCATAGAACTTTTAACTATTGTTATACCTCGACTTGAAGAATTGTCAAAGGAGGGAGAATCAGGACACCAAAAAATAAATCAATATACACGGTTTTTGACGGTTCCTTTGGCGGCTTTGCAGGCAGTAGCTATGGTAACGCTTCTAAAACAATCATCAAGACAGATTGTCGGACAAATGGGAACATTTCAATTTATAACAACGATTATTACCGTAACTTGCGGCACCTTGTTTATGATGTGGATAGGAGAATTGATTTCTGAGAAACAAATAGGGAATGGCATTTCACTTTTGATTTTTGCGGGAATTGTTTCCCACTTGCCACGAGCTTTTAAACAAACGATAGCGATTTTTGATAAAACTCAAATTATTAATATCGCGATTTTAGCAATTATTGCAGTAGTTATGATAATAGTTATTATTATTGTAACAGAAGGTTATAGAAAAATTTCCATATCTTACGCGCGTCAGATAAGGAGCAATAAGACTTATGGAGGAATGGACTCGCATTTGCCGATAAAAGTGTTGCAAGCAGGAATGATCCCGATTATATTTGCTATTTCAGTCGTATTATTTCCTCCTATGGTGGCGCAGTTTTTTATAAGAGCCAAAAGCGCGTTTATAGTAAATTTGGCGCAGTTTGTGATAAGTTTATTTCAGAATCAAGCTTTTTACGCCGCTATATTCTTTTTGTTAGTTGTGGGGTTTACTTATTTTTATACGGCTATTGTTTTTCACCCTGATCAAATGGCGGAAAATTTGCAGAGACAGGGCGCGTTTATACCCGGAATAAGACCTGGAAAACCTACTGCAGAATATATTGATTATGTTTCAAATAGAATAATGCTTGGCGGCGCTTTATTTTTAGGCTTAGTCGCAATACTGCCGATAGGGATACAACAGTTTATAACGGTAAGCACTTTAATGGTTAGCGGAGCGAGTCTTTTGATAATTGTAGGAGTAGTAATTGAAATAATGGAAGCTGTTAACGCGCAATTGGTTATGCGCGAGTATGAAGAGTTTTAACTCAAAAAAGCAAAAAAGCAGGAAAGCAAGAAAGCAAGAAAGCAAGAAAAATGTTTTGTTGTTTCCTTGTTTTGTTGTTTTGTTGAGAGTATGATAGCAGTAATAAAAACCGGAGGCAAACAATATAAGATTAAAGAAAATGATGTTTTGAAGGTGGAAAAAATAAATGGAGAAAAAGGAGATAAAATTGATTTAACCGATGTGCTTTTAATTTCAGATGATAAAGAGGAAAATATTAAAATTGGATATCCTTTAGTGGAAGGAGCTAAGGTCAGCGTTGAAATTTTAGAACAGGCGCGAGATAAAAAGATAAATGTTATAAAATATAAAAGAAAAACGCGGTATAGAAAAAAATTAGGGCATAGACAATTTTATACGAAGATAAAGATATTAGAGATCGCATCATAGATTGATAATATGGAGTCTGGATTGCTGTTTGGAAATGTGGTATAATGCGGTATATGAGAATATGCGATTTAGACAGATTGAATAATATTTTTGGATTTAAATAAAATCTCTCTTTTAGCGGAGGGATTTTTCTGTTTAATATGTCATATAAAGGATACCTTATCCCATTCATAATTTCGTTCCTCATCGCCATTCCAGCCACTTTGTTTGTGAAATGGTTTGCGTTGAAATGTAAAATTTTAGATGATCCTTTGAAAAATCCGGAAAGGAGACTGCACACGAAGCCTATGCCTTTATTGGGAGGAATAGCTATTTTTTTTGCGTTTTTTTCTGTCGCTGGATTTTATATTTTTAAAACAAATAGAATTTTGTTTCCAACGAGTTCTATTTTATTAAAACATTTAATCGGCATATTCATAGGCGCTTTGATTTTAATGGTTGGCGGTTTTTTTGATGATAAATATAAATTAAAATCAAAATATTCTATAATAGCGCCTATAATATCCGCGATTGTGATTATTGCGGCTGGAGTATCTGTGAATTATATTACTAATCCGTTTGGAGGAATTATCCGCCTTGATTTATGGAAAATAATTTTGTTTAGATGGAATGGATTACCTTATAAAATATCATTACCATCTGATCTAATTACATTTTTTTGGATTTTAGGAATGATTTATACAACAAAATTATTAGATGGATTAGATGGATTGGCGGCAGGAATTACTGCAATCGGGGCATTTGTAATATTCAGCGCGTCATTAAGCAAGGTTTATGTTATTCCGCAGGTCGCTTTGCTTTCGATTATTTTAACAGCCGTATGTTGCGGTTTTTTGATTTTTAACTTTAACCCTGCTAAAATATTTTTAGGCGAAGTGGGTAGCACTTTATGCGGATTTTTATTAGCAAGTTTGGCGATACTCTCGCAAGGAAAGATCGCGGTAACGCTTTTGGTAATGGGCATCCCGATTTTGGATGTTTTATGGGTGATTGGGCGGAGAGTGGTTTGCTCCCCCCTTTATCAAAGGGGGGATGGGGAGGATTTTTCGGAGGCAGGAAATATGGAATTAGGTTTTCCTTTGACAGCGCGTGCGGGGAGCAGCGCGTCTGGTTGTATGGAGGAAGAGGGAGTAAGTTGTACCGTCGAAAAATTCCCCCGTCTGCACTGCGGGCAGCCGACCCCCTTTAAAAAAGGGGGTAATCGTATTTTTCAAGCCGATCGCAAACATTTGCATCATCGCTTGTTAGACGCAGGGTTTTCCCATCGCGGCGCGGTGCTGTTTTTTTATCTTATAACAGCAATTTTTGGAAGCGCGTCGTTATTTTTACAAAGCAAAGGGCGCGCTTTCGCATTAGGGGCGCTTTTGATAGTAATGGTTGCTGTGGGGATGTATGTAGTAAGGAAATACAAAAAAAATAATTCCAAATTTTAAATTCCAAATTTTAAAAAAATATCAAATATAAAAATTGAAAATATGCGATTTAAAAAAATGTTATACATTGTTACGCAGAGCGAATGGGGCGGGGCGCAGAAATATATTTTTGATTTGACTGAAAATTTTTTAAAGCAAGGGTTTGAGGTCGGCGTTGCGGCTGGAACTGAAAAAGTTGATTTGTTTAATAAATTAGCAAGCATAGAATCAGATAAGTTGTCGTTATTCAGAGAAAAGCATATGGTTCGCGCGATAAATCCGTATCATGACGCGATTGAATTTTTTTCATTGGTTAGAATTATTTGTAAATTTAAGCCGGATATTGTTCATTTAAACAGCAGCAAGGCGGGAATATTGGGAACTTTTGCAGGCTGGATTTGCAGAAGGAAAGTTGTTTATACCGCGCACGGATTTGTGTTTAATGAGAATTTATCTATTTTAATTTATTTATTTTATTTATGGTTGGAGAAAGTTTGTTCATGGATGAGGGATAAAATTATTGCCGTTTCGTATTATGATTTAAAATCCGCATTGGATAAAAAGGTTATAAAAAAAGATAAAATAGTTGTAGCGCGCAACGGAGTTGATTTAAAAAAGAGAGATGAGATTTTAGGCAAGGTTGAGGCAAGGGGTAAATTGAAGAATTATATAAGTTTACAAAAAGGCTTCACAGCAACGAATTTTTTAGAAACTCTGGAATATCCTGAAACGCAGATCGTGGGAACAGTCGCTAATTTTTATGAGAATAAGGGACTTAAATATTTAATAGAAGCGGCAAGCGAGGCAGCGCAAGATATGCCTAATGTTGTTTTTGTGTTAATTGGCAGAGGAGAAATGGAAGACAAGCTAAGAAAGATTATTAAAGATAAAAAAGCGGGAGACAAATTTTTTATAACAGGCGCAATTTCAGATGCGTTTAAATATTTTCATGCGTTTGATGTGTTTTGTTTGCCCTCAATAAAAGAAGGTTTGTCATATACTTTACTTGAAGCCCTGATGGCGGGGTTGCCAATAGTTGCGACTAATGTCGGCGGAAATTCGGAAATTGTAAAGGATGGCGAGAATGGTTTTTTAGTTCCTCCAAAAAATAGAAATATTTTGGCGGAAAAAATAAAAATGATATTAAAAAATAAGGAGTTGCGGGAAAGAATGGGAGGCGCTTCATATAAAATGGCTGGTGATTTTAGTTTGGATAAGATGGCGCGAGAGACGATGGAAGTTTATGATGGATTATTTATTTAAAATTTGGTGAATATATATCAATATGCTTAAAAATAAAAATAACAAAAATTTACTTCTGCATTCATGTTGCGCTCCATGCGCGGTGCGCGTTGCGTTGATGTTGGATAAAAAATATAAGTTGACTTTATTTTTTTATAATCCGAATATCCACCCTGAATATGAATATAAAAAAAGGTTAGAGGAGTTAAAAAAGTTTTCTAAAGAAAGAAAATTTAATTTAGTGGTTGGAGATTATGACACAGCTGATTGGTTTGATAAAACGATAGAGCATGCCGGCGATTATGAACGAGGAGAAAGATGCAGTATATGTTATTCCAAACGATTAGAAAATACGGCTAAATACGCAAAAAATAATAATTTTGATATTTGGGGGACCACTTTAACGATAAGTCCGCATAAAAGCGCGGAGGTTATAAATTGTATAGGAAAAAATTTTGAAATTGAATATGGAATTAAATTTTTAGAAAGCGATTTTAAGAAAAAAGACGGGTTTAAAAAAAGTTTAGAGTTGTCGTGGCAATATAATTTTTATCGGCAAAATTATTGCGGATGTCTTTACTCGCAGTTAAAATGAAATTATCCGAATTCGATTATCATTTGCCAAAGAAATATATTGCTCAACAACCTGCGGAATCGAGGGATTGTTCTAAATTGATGGTTTTGGATAGAGCTACAGGGAAAATTGAGCATAAACATTTTTATGATATTGGGGAATATTTAAAAAAGGGGGACATTTTGGTCGTTAATAATAGTAAGGTTATGGCGGCAAGATTGTTTGGTAGAAAGTCCACTGGCGCAAGAGTGGAAGTTTTGTTATTGAATGCGTCATCCGTTGTAGAGACTGGGCATGCCCTGTCTCTACAAAGAAGATGGCAAGCGCTTGTGAAACCCGCAAAAAGGTTGCGGGCGGGGGACGAGGTTATAATAGATGAGAGCTGTGGCGGAAAGGAGTTGAATAATCAAAAAAGGGATGGGCTTGGAAAAATCATATCTAACCAAAATTTGCAAAATGGGAGGATTAAAATGAAAATACTAAAAGAATTGGAAGAAGGGATTCGTTTAGTTGAATTTAATAGGAATATATTAGAGCATTTAGATAGCATCGGATCAGTTCCTCTTCCGCCTTACATAAAAGCGGATAATGCGCAGATATTCAAAAAAAGATATCAGACTGTTTATTCCAAATCCATTGGTTCGGCGGCGGCGCCAACAGCAGGTTTGCATTTTACTTCAAAATTAATAAAAAAACTTAAAAATAAAGGAATAATTTTTGAAGAAGCAACATTGCATATCGGTTTAGACACATTTAGACCAATGACGGCGGAAAATATTGAAGATCATAAAATTCATAATGAATATTGTGAATTGAGGGAATATGGCGCAAGCGCATTAAACAAGGCAAGAGAAAGAGGAAATCGTATAATCGCGGTAGGGACAACTGCTACGAGAGTTCTTGAATCGGCATGTGATGCAAAGGGGAAATTTGGCGCATTTAGCGGATGGACGGATAAATTTATTTATCCTGGATATGAATTTAAATCAATTGACGCGCTTATTACTAATTTTCATTTGCCAAAATCTAGTTTGCTTCTAATGGTTAGCGCGTTTTGCGGGGATGAAAAATATGGAAAAAAGTTTATTTTTCGGGCTTATAATGAAGCTAAAAAGAAAGGATATAGATTCTTTAGTTTTGGAGATGTTATGCTTATACTTTGAAAATTTAGTTGAAATCCATAAAATTGTGTGGTAGGATTAAAATAATAATTAAGGGGCTTTTACTGATTATGGTTTTATAATTTTTTTTGAAAAATTTTTAAAATATGAACTTCAAACAATTTTTAATTATAATGCTAATTGGAGCGTTGATTTGTTGGGCAATGTTTTTATTGGTTATATTTAATATAGATCCTGCTAATGGGTTTATATCTTTATTATTGTTTTATTCGAGTCTAACTATGGCTTTGATCGGTTCATTGTCAATAATTGGGACTATTATAAGAATATTTGTGTTAAAAAAACAAATTATTTTTAAGGAAGTTAAAAATTCATTAAGGCAATCGTTTTTGTTTTCTTTTTTTATTATTATTATATTGATATTGCAGAGTAAAAGTATTTTAGCATGGTGGAATGCGCTTTTTTTAGTTATTGTGTTTGCGGCATTTGAGGGGTTGATAGTTTCAATCGGGCGGAAGTAAAACGATTGACTGGAAAATAATTTAAAAAAAATTAAAGAAAAAGCTATAGATGAGATAAAAAAGATGAAAGAATATGATAGTTTGCGGGAATTGGAAATAAAGTATTTAGGTCGCAAGGGCGAGCTCACTGAAATTTTAAGAGGTCTTGCTTCTTTAGCGTTGGAAGAAAAAAAAACGATCGGCAGTCTGGCGAACGAAATAAAAAAAGAAATTGAGAATTCTTTTGAGAAAGCTCGCGTTATTATAAAAAATAGAGAGATAAGAGGCGCTTTAAAAAAAGAATGGATTGATATAACAGAGCCGTCTTTGCGCGCGAAAGAATTAGGACATTTGCATCCATTAACTCAAGTGCAAAATGAGATTGAAGATATTTTTACTTCAATGGGTTTTATGGTTTTAGACGGTCCTGAATTAGAATCTGAATATTATAATTTTGAGGCTCTTAATATCCCTTCGTGGCATCCGGCGCGCGATATGCAGGATACATTTTATGTTGAAAGTTCAAAGTTGGGCGAAGATGAAAATAGGTTAGTTATGAGGACGCATACCTCTCCTGTCCAAGTGCGCGCGATGCAAAAATACGGCGCGCCGATTAGAGCTATTGTTCCGGGAAGATGTTTTAGAAATGAAGCTACTGATGTTCGGCACGAGCATACTTTTTCTCAAATTGAAGGATTTATGATTGATAAGAATATTAGCATCAGCAATATGATCGCGGTATTAGAATTATTCGCAAAATCTTTTTTTGGCAAAGACACAAAAATTAGGATGCGTCCTAAATTTTATCCTTTTGTAGAGCCTGGAACCAATGGAGAAGTAAGTTGCTCAATTTGTTATGGAAAAGGATGCCGATTATGTAAATATACAGGTTGGTTAGAAATACTTGGATGCGGACTTATTCATCCTAATGTGCTTAAAGCTGGCGGAATTGACACAGAAAAATATTCAGGTTTTGCTTTTGGATTTGGTTTTTCTCGGATAGCTCAATTAAAATATGGGTTTGAAGACGGGCGGCTTTTTAATAGCGGAGATTTGAGATTGCTTAAACAATTTTAATATGAAAATTTCTCTTAATTGGTTAAAACAATTTGTCGATATGCCAAAAGATATAACTCCTGAGAAATTGGCGGAAGTTTTAACATTGAAAACTGTTGAAGTCGAAGGAGTTGAAAGACAAGGCAAATATTTGGATAATGTGGTCGTTGGTAAAATAGCAAAGATTGAGCCTCATCCTAACGCTGATAAATTAAAAATTTGTTCGGTTGATGTCGGAGAAAAAGAAATGCTTCAGATTGTATGCGGCGGAATAAATTTGAGAGATGGGATGTTTGTCGCAGTTGCTAAAATCGGCGCAAAAGTAAAATGGCATGGTGAAGAAGAAATTATGATGGAAAAAGTAAAGATAAGAGGCGAGGAATCTAATGGGATGATATGCGCGGTAGCGGAGCTTGGGTTGGATAATATTATTAAGCAGGAACATGAAGCGGAAATATTGGATTTGGAAAAGTATCAAGTATCAAGTATTAAGCATAAAGCAGGGGCGCTTTTGGCGGAGGTTTTAAGGTTTGATGATGTTGTTTTTGATATTGATAATAAATCTATAACTCATCGTCCTGACTTATGGAGCCATTATGGAATTTCCCGTGAGATTGCGGCGATATATGGGAGTAAGCTGGCGCATGGAAAACCCCGCCAAGACCTTGCCCTCAAAGGGGATGGAGCAGATATTAGCGTGGATATAAAAGATAATGATCTTTGTCCCCGTTATATGGCGTTAGCTATGTCTGGAATTAAAATAGCGTCGTCTCCGCAATGGATGCAAAATAGGCTCATTGCCGTGGGAATAAGACCAATAAATAATATAGTTGATATAACAAATTTCGTAATGCTGGAATTAGGGCAGCCGATGCACGCGTTTGACAAGTTCAAAGTTCAAAGTTCAAAGTTCAAAGTTGGGCTTCAAGTTCGCAGAGCTATACAAGGAGAGAAAATAAAGACATTAGATAAGGTGGAAAGAATATTAGATGAGAGTATGTTGGTTATAGCGGATAGCGAAAAACCGATCGCGATTGCGGGAGTGATGGGAGGCGCAAATAGCGAGATTGATGAAAATACTGCGGAAATTATTTTAGAATCCGCTAATTTTGAAAAGATAAATAATCGGAAAACTTCGGCAAAATTAGGATTGCGGACTGAAGCGTCTATGAGATATGAAAAAGGCTTGGATACTAATTTATGCGCAGAAGCTTTGGCAAGATGTGTTGAATTAATAAAGGATATTATTCCTAACTCCATTATATCAAGCGAAGTTGTTGATATTTGGGAAGGGAGATCAGTTCCTATAATAATTGAAGTTTCATTGGATTACATCAAAAAAAAGATGGGCATCGAAATTGAAGCGAAGAAGGTTGCTGAAATTTTAGAATCATTGGGGTTTGAGGTTAAACATTCCGTCGCCCCTTCTATAGAGGGAGATTTAGTTTTTAAAATAACTGTTCCGTCGTGGCGAGCGACTGGAGATATTAGCATCCCTGATGATATTGTGGAGGAAGTTGTAAGAATTTATGGTTATAATAATATAAAACCTAAAATGCCAGAAGTTTTTCTTGATCCGCCTTTAGAAAACAAGGAAAGAATTTTGGAGCGACGGATAAAGAATATTTTAAGCATCGGGTTTGGAATGGCAGAAACAAGCAATTATTCATTTGTTAATGAGAAACAACTTGATAATTTGGGCATGAATGAAAAATGTGTGAAGCTTGCAAATCCTTTATCATCAGAACATACATTGCTTCGTCCTAGTCTAATACCAAATTTATTAAAAAATGTTAAGGATAATTTAAGATATTTTGATGAGTTTGCGATGTTTGAGATAGGCAGTATTTTTAGGGATGAGGTTGGCGATATAGAAAAGTTTAAAGTTCAAAAGCCTGTTATTAGGGAATTAAATGGTTCAAAGTCCAAAATTCAAGAATTTTTGCCTTTTCAGGAAAAATTTATTTCTGGAATTGTCGTAGAATCTGGAAAAGATAAAATACCTTATTATAACGCGAAAGAAATTATAATCGGATTATTAAAAGAGCTTAATATTGATTGTTTAATTGAACAGAGTAATGAAATTGAAGAAAATTGGATGCACCAATATAGAAAGTCAGAAATTAAAAATCAAAAGTCAAAAGTAATAATTGGATATATTTCGGAATTAAATCCATCAGTTGCCGAAAAGATAGGAATTAAAAACGCGCGTGTGGGGATATTTAATTTATCGCTCAAAGTGTTATTGGAATTAAGCGGAGAAGCGGTTAAATATAAACCTTTGCCAAAATATCCTTCAATAACCCGAGATTTGGCGGTTATTGTTGATAAGAAGGTTTTATATAAAGATCTTGCGGACTTTATTGAAGAAACAGATAAGCTTATAACTAATGTTGAGCTTTTTGATATTTTTGAAAATGAGAAATTGGGCGCTGATAAAAAGAGTATGGCTTTTCATATAACTTTCCAAAGTTCTGAAAGAACTTTGACAGATGGGGAAGCTGAGAAAATATTTACGGATATTGTGGAAAATTTGGAGAAAAAGTTCGGGGCGGAGGCGAGAAAATAGAAATTTAGGAATTGGTAAATTGTTGAAAAAAAATTATATTTTAATTATGAATAAATCAAAAATAACTAAAATATTAGAAGCGTCGAAGCAAGTTTTACAAGATGTCGCTTTGCCTAATGGCGCGATTGTCGCGGCGAATACGGATCATGAATATTACCCTAGAACCGCTAAGGATTATCGGTATGTTTGGCCAAGAGACGCGGCTTATATTTGCGTGGCTTTGGATTATTTAAATAACGCTAATAAACGCGAATTGAAACACGAAAAAATCTCCCCTAGCCCCTCTTTGTTAAAGAGGGGGATAAACGGTATTCAAGAACGGTACTTTAAGTGGCTCACGGAGCGGCCGGAAGATTTTAAAAAAGAAGGGCTGCTTTTTCAGCATTATTCGACTAACGGCAGAAAACAAGGAGATCAATTTCAACCTGATCAAATGGGAACGACTCTTTGGGCGATTTGGCATCATTTTAAAAATAATTTATCAGATGCGTATAGATATGAGTCGCTTATTAGAAGGCTTGCCGACGGCATAAGCAATCAATGGAAAGGCTTTTATTTTTTTAAAAATACTTCGGATCTTTGGGAAGAGGCGAAAAGAAAAACCTCAACTAAAGTTGAAAATAATTTCACATATACATTGGCAGCTTGCGCCTGCGGGTTGGAAAAGGCGTTGTTAATGTTTCCTAATAATAGTAATTGGGGAAAAACGGCTGGCGAGATGAGAAAAAGAATAGACGAAGCTTATAATGAGGACGAGAAATATTTTTACAGGAGCCATGGAAAAATAGATGATAAAAATACCGACGCGTCGCTTTTAGGATTGGTTTGGCCATTTGAAATAATTAAAGCGGATGATATAAGAATGAAAAATACAGTAAAAAGGATTGAAGAGAGGGTGGCGATAGATGGCGGAGTTCATCGTTTTGAAATGGATTATTATGACGGGGAAGGCACTTCGCAAGAAGGAGCGGGAGCATGGCCGCTGCTCAATTTTTGGATGGCGATTTATTGGACGATTGCAGGAGACGAGAAAAAAGCGAAAAAATATTTTGATTGGGTGATAGATAGAATGGACGATGAATTTATACCTGAACAATTATATGATGATTTGCGAGACGGGCAAGGTGTAAAGCCTTTAGCTTGGAGTCATGCTATGTGCGTGGTCGCGTTTTGCTTTTTAACGCGTAACTCATAACTCATAACTTGTTCAAAGTTCTAAGTTTTGAGTTCAAAATTTTAAGAAAAAATATGAATACAAGTATGCCTGAATTAGTAACTTGGGGAGAAGTAATAACAAATTCTTTTCAAAATCTTTGGATTAAAGTAATAAGTTTTTTGCCGAATGTCATAATAGCAATTTTATTTCTCGCAGTCGGACTTTTAGTGGCAAAGTTTTTTTCTAAATTCATTACGAGAACTTTAAAATATCTTTATTTCGACAAAGCGGCTGATTCCATCGGCATTAAAGAAGAATTATCCAAAATGGGCATCAAAGTTGATTTGAGCAAAGTAGTAGGGCTTGTTGTGAATTGGTTTTTCATTATTGTTTTTTTAGTCGCCGCGGCTGATATATTAAAATTTACGCAAATAACTGAATTCTTAAATAAGGTTTTGATTTATATCCCGAATGTTATAATTGCAGTAGTTATACTTATTTTGGGTGTTGTTTTCGCTAATTTTATTCATGGAGTTGTTAATACAAGCGTTCATGTGGTAAGCTTGGAATCTGCTGAATTTATAGCATCCTTGGCAAAATGGGCAATTTTAGTGTTTGCGGTTATGGCGGCATTAGTGCAATTAAATATAGCCTCGGAGTTGGTGAGTGTTTTATTTAAGGGTGTTACAGCGATGCTTGCGATTGCCGGCGGAATAGCTTTTGGTCTCGGCGGACAGGATAAGGCAAAGAGAGTTATTGATAAATTGGGCGAGAAGAAATAGAAAAATTTACCTGATGTTCATATTTATATTTTATGCTTCAAAATAGATCGCGATTGCATAGATTTTATGAAATATTGCCTGGAGCGTTAATCTGGGCAACTTTTATATTAGTAATATTTTTATCATTTTCAAAACCGATTTGGGCTATAATTTTTATTATAGCTTTTGATTTTTATTGGCTTATAAAGGTTTTATATACCCTAATATGGCTTTTGATAGGTTGGAAAAAATATAGAAAAGAAATAAAGATTGATTGGTTTAAAAAACTTAATGAGTTAAAACTGGATGATTGCCCTAATAAGTTAAAGAGCAAAAATTATAAAGATTATTATCATTTGATTTTTTTCCCGACTTTGCGGGAGCCATTAGAGATTATTGACAATGCTTTTAAAGCGTTATGCGATGCTAAGTACGATATAAAAAAATTCATTGTTGTTTTAAGCGGGGAAGAAATAGACGCGGAAAATTATTGGCATATCGCGAGAAAGATAGAAGAAAAATATAAGGACAAATTTTTTCGTTTGATTATAACGATGCATAAAATAATGCCAGGCGATCTTCAAGGAAAGGGCGCTAATATGCATTGGGCAGGGAAACATGCGAAAAAATTGATAGATGAATTAGGAATTGATTATGAAAAAATTATAGTTTCAAATTTTGATGTTGATACTTGCGTCCATCCTCAATATTACGCGTATCTTACTTTAAAATATTTAACGAATTGCGATCCTCTCCATCGCAGTTATCAGCCGGTAACTTTATACAATAATAATATTTGGGAATCCCCGTTTTTAATAAGGATAGTCCATAACAGCACGACATTTTGGCTTTTAACAGAACTTGTGAGACCTGAAAGATTGGTCACTTTTTCGTCTCATAGTATGTCATTTCAAGCCTTAGTTGATGTTGGTTTTTGGCACAGGGATATGGTTAGCGAGGACTCGCGCATAACTTGGCAATGTATCGCGAAGTATGATGGCAATTATTCCGTTGAGCCTATGCACATATCTGTATCTATGGATACTGTTTATTCAGGAAAGTTATGGTCAAGTTTTAAAGGACAGTATAAACAGCATAGGCGATGGGCGTATGGTATGGAGAATTTTCCTTTTATAATGATGAACATCTGGAATAATAAAAAAATATCTTTTTCAAGAAGATGCTCCTATGCTTTCAGGCAATTAGAAGGAGGTTTTTCATGGGCAACGGCTCCAATAATTATTTTTTTACTTGGTATCCTGCCATTACATTTTGCAAACCAAGAAGTAAAAAATACAGTTTTAGCGCAAAATGCTCCAATAGTTTTAAAATATTTAATGAATTCAGCAATGATAGGTTTAGTAGTTTCAGCTATTTTGAGCGCAATTTTACTCCCTCCGCGACCAAAAAAAAATTCCTATTGGACTTATGTTATAATGCTTGCGCAATGGATAGCTTTTCCATTTTGCATGATTATTTTTGGTTCAATTCCAGCAACAGACGCGCAAACGCGTCTAATGATTGGAAAGTATATGGGATTTAATGTTACGGAGAAGGGGAGAAAAAATAGAAATTAAAAGTTTTTTTTCTTTCTAAATATTCCAATTATTCATTGGCGAAAGTTCGAGCAAAGCGAGAACAAAGCCAAAGTGAGCGAAGCGTTATTTTGCTCAACGTTCGCGTGTATGAGAAGTTTCGCCGACTTCCTTATTATTTTATCATAGAGGAGGCGAAATTTGGGTGAAAGAAAAAGTGCAACCTTTGAATATTATTAACACACTTTTTCTTGAACCTCATACACGCTGTTATCGGATGTAATTTTCAGCCCCACCTTATTTAACAAAGTTCTTCCACATTTGGCTTGCTCGTGGTTTTGTATCTCCGACATATTTACTGCCCATTTCCTTTGAATATGGTTTTTGACACTCCGATGATAATTCTTCAAAGGCCATTTGTGCGATTGGCATTTTATAATAAAGCAGAATGGGCATATTGGCTGTGTTATGAAGTTCAAGCGTCATTTTTAATGAATTACCAGGGTCAAGAAAACCAGCAGTAACATGAATAAGCATGCCCATTCGGCCTACTGAACTTTTTCCTTCTAACCGACCAACATATTTTGAAGAAACACCAGTTGTTTCATAAATTAAGCCGAGAGCGAATTCCCCAGGGTGAAGCACAAATGGCCGGTCATCATCTATTATGATTTCCTTCATCATATCATCCATTGGCTTTTTAGGATCAATGACATAATTTGATTTTGTGTCAAAAACCAAAAAATGTTTATCTAAATGTAAATCTACTGACGCTGGTTGTAAATATTTTTCATCAAATGGATCTATTGTTATACCTTTACGAGCAAGCGCTTCTTTTATGTCTTTGTCTGATAAAATCATATTGTTTAAATTAATGGGCTGAAAATTATTTCCGATAATGGTAGGATATGCGAAGCCTTTGAGACTCGCGGAGCGAAATATGAAACGGAGTTTCATATTTCGCGAGAGCGAGACGAAAAGGTTTGGGAAAAGAAGCCTTAAAAGTGTTTACGCTTTAAGGCGAATTTTTCCGTATGGACATTTAATAGCGTCTGCTAACAGAAACTGTGGAATCTTTCTAATTTTATAAATTTCGTTAATAAGTTTTAATATTTTCTCCATATATTTATGACGCTGTCTCAAAAATCTTTTTAACTAAGCTTGTTCGAGCGTAAAATGCGCGAGTTATTGGTCGGCGTTTTCCAGTTTTGGGGTTTATTCCGCCAGTTCCTTTTGTTCTGGCTTGTATCCATTTCCCGTCTTTGCCAGTCAATGCGCTAAACCCTTTTTTGATAAGTTTTTCACGAATAAAATCATAGTCAGCTTTGATCTCCTTGATAAGCTCGTCATCTTCGGCAAAATCTAAACTGGCGACTTTCAACAATTCTGCGTTTTCGGAATTTTTGCCATGCCACATCACAGCGCAAAAGACAATTGATTTCAATTTTGCCCAACAATGACTGTCAAAAAATTCTGTTTCTTTTAATTCTGTCGGGTTAATCATTGTAATTGCCATTGTTTCTTTTGGCTTGAATTCATCTTTGACATTTCGGAAACTTACTGATTTCAATTCATAAGAAAGCCCATTTGGGGCTTTGGAAACATTATTTTCCAATCCTGCCAATCGTTCTAAAACTAAACCTTTCCAACCCTTATTTTGCTTGCCCGTTTCATAGGTTGTAATCTTGTAACCCAAAGCAAGCTTTCGCAAATCCTGTCCGATATGTTTTTTTAAATTATTTATCGCTGTTGTTCTTGTAATTATTTTCATATTTTTAATTAGATAAAATTAAAACTTCTTTATCGTCAATTTTATAATCATAGCCTATTTGTTTTTTTTGTTCAGAATTCAATAAAGTGGTGTCCAACAAAACTTGAGCAGGCAAAAATTCTTTTGAATTAATTTCTCCTTTTAATTCTTTTGCATAATTTTTAGCAACTTCTAAATCATACGTCCAACTTGTAATTTCACAATTATCTTTATTATAATGGTTTATGCCTCTAAAAAGTTTTATTTTTTGCGATTTTTTGAATTGCGCAAGAAAACTAATCACTTTCTCGTTTGGATATTTTATGGGAACATCAAAAGCAGACTGATGAAAATATTTATCTGTCCAATCACTAACATATCTCGGGATTAAAATGGTGACATTTTTTTTATTTTTAATATTATTATCTAATTCTTCAAATCTTTTGATTGATAAATCAAGATATTGTTTTTCGCTATCAATACCGATAAAATTACGACCATAAAGATAGGCCGCAAGTCCAGTCGTTGAGCTTCCCGCAAAAGGATCTAAGACTACATCGCCTTTGTTTGTGCTTGCTAAAACAATCCTTTTGAGTAAGTCGGAAGGTTTTTGTGTCGGGTGTTTACCAAATTTCTTTTCAATCGGTTTTGGCGTGTTAATTGACCAAACGGAACGCATTTGTAATCCTGGTTTTTTTAATTGATCTTCTGACCAGTCACCATTTTTCATCAACTCGTAATTGAAAATATGTTTTGCCTTTTTTTCTTTTCTTGCCCAAATCAAAGTTTCATGACTGGCCGTGAAAAATCGGCAAGACAAATTAGGCGAGGCGTTTGGCTTAAACCATGCTATATCGTTTAGGATATGAAAGTGTTTGACTTGCAACGCAAAACCACATTGATAAATTGAATGGTATGTTCCGCTAATCCAAATTGTTCCGTTTGGCTTTAAAACTCTTCGGCACGCCTCAATCCATGCCAAGTGAAATTCAAAATTCTTTTTGGTGCCATTAGTTAAATCCCAGTCTCCTTTTTTTACGCTAACCATTTTACCGTTCTGGCAAGTAAAACTTCCACTTGATAAAAAATAGGGAGGATCAGCAAAAATCATATCTACCGAATTTTCAGGGAGAGAATTTAAAATATTCAAACAATCATCTTTATATAGCTTAAATTTGGGCTTTTCGTAATATGGTTTTTGCATAAAATCGCATTGGAAAGTTAAAAAATTTGGCAGTTTTCATCTACCACTATTTTACCATAAAGTCATAAAAATTAAAATCGTCTTTTTTGCGATTTCATGAGCAAAAAAGACACCTTATACCCCTATATAAATATATAAAAAACTTATTTTTCCTTATTATAAAAAAGCAGATTGAGAAAAAATTTAAAATAAAAAAAAATTATTTCAGCTAATGGGCGGCGACTATCCGAAGTTTGCTGGAGTGAAACGAAAGCAAATTTGGGTGAAAGAATTTTTTACTCCTTATTAAAATTCTATTGATGAAAAATTCTTGAGCCGGATATGCCGTGTTGTGCGATGTTCAAGCCTGAGCCGTTCGTTGTTTAACCACTAATCGTGCCCACCGTCTACCACTAAAATACTTCCAGTAATATAGTTAGCATCATCACTTGCAAAAAATAAAATTGCCTTAGCTATTTCTTCTGGTAGCGCAAATCTTTTTAGATATATTTTCCTTGTTTCATCTTCAACAAATTCTTTGGATAAATCCTTGTTCATATCAGTATCTACCCAACCTGGAGCGATTGCATTAACTTGAATCTTCGGAGCAAGTTCTTTTGCGAAATCTTTTGTTAATGTTATTATGCCAGCTTTTGAGGCATCATAATCAATCGCGTCAGGACTAAAGCTGTTTATCGCATTTGTTGAAGATATGTTAATTATTTTTCCGCCATTTTTTTTCAGCATTTGTTTGGAAGCATATTTACTGCAAAGAAAATTTCCAAGTAAGTTGACATCTAATGTTCTTTTCCATTGCTCAACACTTCTTTCAAATAGAGGGATATCATAAACGATGCCAGCGTTATTAACAAGAATGTCAATTTTGCCGAAAGTTTCTATGGCTTGATTAATCATTTCCACAACTTCATTTTCTTTGGAAATATCACATTTTATCGCAATTGCTTCCGAACCAATTTTTTTAATTTCATCAACAACAGCAAATGCCTCTTTTTCAGAGGAAAAATAATTAACAATAACTTTTGCGCCCTCTTTTGCGAATAACAAAGAGGTGGCTTTTCCAATTCCTCTGCTTGATCCAGTTATTAAGGCAATTTTATTTTTTAGTCTCATATTTTTTGATAGCTATTACTTTTATAAATCGCATAGGCTCAGGCTTGAATTTCGTATAATGTAGCGGGATAAAAGAAGTTTTGCGGAGTGAAACGGAGCAAAATTTGGGTGAAGCACGAGCCGAGTGCCGAACCTTTTATCCCGTGTTATACGCCCCGACGAGCAAAGCGAGGAGAGCGCAACGGGGTGCGAACGATAGTGAGCAAGTTTTTATTGGCGGCTTGTAAAATCTATTACTTTATTCATTAAATCAACATTTAAAGAAACTGTTGTTTTAAGTGGTTGTTTTTCTGGTGATTCAGTACACATAGAATAAGGAGCTCCCTCACGAAACATTCTGTCTTCAAAAGATCCATCTTGACGATTGATTATTAATCCGTTAATTGCTTGGTCATTATAGATTTTTTGAGATTTATTTATTGAAAAATACTTTTCGGCAAGAATTATCAATTCGCGATAGATTTTTTCTTCTTTATTTTCAAAGTTATACAGATAAAAAGAATATTCATCTATATCTCCATGGAGTGCATGAAAGAAAAAAACATTCTCATTTTTTAGTTCATTAAATAATATTCTATTCTCGTGAGAGAGTTTTTTTCTGCAGAATAGACCATTTAATTCCTTATTAAGATAATTATATCTTTTTCTTTCGTTGAATGCTGTGGGACTATCTACAGGAAAGATAATGATTTTAATATTGGGATAACTTTGAAAATCGTATTGTTTCAAAAAATCTATTATAGACCAAGGACCAGCAATTTCATCTCCATGTATGCCTGCAGAAAAAACAACCACTTTTCTTCCGGTTGAATTTAATACTATTTTGTAAATTGGCAGTAAATTTATTTTGCCAATTTCTTGGAGCTGTATTTTCTTATTTTTGCATACAGTTTCTAACTTTTTTAAGTAATCATAATAATAGGTCATAAGGTAATAGATTTGTTGTAATTAATAAATTTATCATTTAGCCGCTAATAAAAATTTCCAATAATGGACGCGGATAATCTGAAGTTTCTTGAAGCAAATCCCGAAGGGTTTGCGTAAAGAAATTTCAGATATCTGCTGTTAGCCGATGTCGCGAAGCGGCGAGGCAACAGCGGAGGTATCCGCGTCCATTAGCCAAAAGCG
>JAZDNE010000005.1:0-5063 GCA_043800235.1 bacterium
TGTCAAGTACCCCTTTTTTAGACAGTTTGTCTCACCGTGATATCCTGGTTAATTAGTTGATTATTTTGGCAATTTAATCTTTGAGCGAAAACTGACGGCGGGCATTTTAAGGCCGAGTGTATTCTCTGGTGGTTATAATAATATATCTGCGCGGCGATGGCCTCATAGAGCTCGCCTAAAGTCGGATAGATTTCCGGATGGCCTAATTCCAGTTTGAAGCCGGAATAAAACGATTCCTGATAGCCGTTTTGCCACGGACTGGACTTCTCGCTCATCGATGGTTTAATATTTAAACTTTTTAACAGATTAAGATATTGCTTGTCCCGATACTCCGAACCCTGGTCGCTATGAGTAATTTCAGGAGCTGGATTAAACATGAGAGCGTCCAGCAAGGCCAAGGCGACTAAATTAACATTATGCTTGGTTGATACGGCCCAGCCGACTACCTGCCTGGTAAAAATATCCTCAACCGTGGCCAGATAAACGAACTTGCCGAAAAACGGCAGATAAGTGAAATCTTTAACCCAAACCTGATGCGGAGCGCTGATGGTTAACCCCAAAACTAAATTGGGAATAGCCATGGGCGCTTGGCCTGAATCATCTGGTTTCTTCGGCTTTTTCCTCTTTCGTTTAACCTTGAGGCCGAATAATTTCATTACTCGCAAAATCCGCTTTTTGTTTATGTCTAGATGATCAGCGATGCGCTTGTGGCCGTAGGCTTTATGGTCGGACATGACTTTTTCAATTTCAACCTTTAGCGCCAGATCCTTGGCCGGCAGTTTTAACCGATAATACAGAGCGGAGCGGGAAACGCCCAATTGTTTAGCCAATTCAGTTTTGCTGTCAGGCGGAGCTAACGCTTTAATAGCCGCGGCCATACTGCCTTTTTTTCCCCAGCTTTTCTTGAGCCGTCAGTTGGCCGATAATTTGCAAGAGAGCGTCTTTTTCCCGCCTTAGCTTGGCCAGTTCCAGGAGCGCTCCCGGCCCCTGGGCGGTCTTGCGCAATAGATTGTAGATGGTTTTAGGCACGATGCCGTATTCTTTGGCTAATTCCGGCACGCGCTCGCCTTTTTCCTTAATCCGGCTGATGATTTCTTGTTTCTGCTCTTCGCTTAATGTTGGATACCCCTTAGGCATATATTTGATGGTTATATCATCAGGATATCACACTGAGACTATATGTGCAGTATATGGGGTACCTGCCAAAACCAGGAAAAATTTATTCATTTGGTGGAAGTATTGAAGATGACCATCGTCCTAAAGCGTTGCGTATTACAAGCGCAATTGGTACAAAATTTGAAATATTCAAGAAATACTTAAAAAATCCTAAAAGCGATGTAGCAAAAGATGATTGCCTTTTGATTGCTATTAACGGTGCCGCAATCCAACACTTTTCTGATTCAAGTATGTTGTTCAAAAGATCGGTATTTGGACAGGGGCCAGATGTCCTTGTAAGAGTTCAGGGGCGGGAAAAATTAAAAGGTGGATTTTACAAACCGACACCAACAATCAAAAAGAAAGGAAATAATTCCGATGAAGAAATTCCTGCAACTTTTATGGAAATGGATGATTTTTCAAAAATTAGTGCTGTTTTATATTGTGGCCATACGGTATCTCATAGCTGGATGAATGGGTTTAATATTGGCGACGATTTTTTGTTTGCATACCACGCAAATCCAGATAATCCAATTCCAAAAAATTTATTTAAATTTGGTCGCGGGATAAGAAAGGATATAAAGACGGGTTCAATCAGCGATCGGGAACAAAAATAATAGCTATGGAACAAAAAAATAAAGTTCTCCAAATTTTCAATTTAGAGTTTCCTGCTTATATTGATGAGCTGAAAGTTGGCGACTATATTTTTAAAAGAGCCGCAAACTATAAAGAAGCGTTTAATGGTATGATGTGTTTAGTAAATTCGTTCGGCAGCGAATTTAACACTCAAATAAAAGTTGGCTCTCATCAAATAACGGCAATAGTAGAAATTCTCCAAAAAGAAAAAATATGCGTTTTGCCCTTCGGAAACAATAAATTAACGCAACTTGATGATATTTTATTTTTGCTAACGATATTTACCGACAGAAATGTATTTAAAAAAGATTGGGAAGATAGCAAAAATATTGCCATAATTAGTGATCACAGAATACACCAATATGGCGGTCAATTAGCTTGCTCTATACAATACGAATCAAGATGGAAAGATAAGAGTACTGGAGAATTAAAAACCGAAGAAGAAATAAAGGGTGTCCCCGTTTTTGATTATCACCAGATTGATATTGGGTTTGAAAATACTATAAATAAGGTACTCAATCTTATCTCAAGTAATAAATGGCAAAAAGAGTATGAAGGTGGCTATTTTTTGTTTTTGTTTAAATCCGCCATACAAAGACAAATTATCGAAACTGCTTTTATTTCCTGTTGGACAATCTGGGAACATATTTTTGCTATTAAAAATCGTAAATGGCTTGATAATACAGCAATCGAACAAATGAGCGGCGATAAAAAAATTGCATTTATTTTAAACAAATATTTTTTGAAAAACATTGATGACACGGCTAGAAAAAATATACAGAAAATAAATAAAACAAGAAACCGCCTTATTCATTTTGGCAAAAAAACAGAACAGATTGATTATAAAGAAATGGAAATGTTTATCAGATTAACCGAACAACTAATTGCTATTATTCTAGAGTTATCGCCGTCAAATATATTCAATTCGTTTGAAGACTTAGATAATTTTCTAACTGGTAAAAAGAGGTAAGGAATTTTTAACTCAGGGTATTCACATTTTAATCCAAACTTAGCTCTAAGCTCTAACTCAAAACTAAATTTTTTTGCTTCAAACAGTCGTTTATTAACGACTTTTGTTTTTATCCTCAAAATACGCTATAATATAAGCATGAACGCAATAATCAAAAAACGTAACTTAGGCCAATTTTTTACCACTAACTCTGACTACATTCTACAGGGGTTCGGTGATTTTATTAAAAATAAAGAGGTTTTTGATCCTTTTGCTGGAAATCGGGATTTATTAAATTGGGCTAAAAATAATAAATGTAAAAAATTTATAGGTTTTGATTGCGATAAAAATTATATTGATGAAAAAAATGTCTTTCTTAATGATTCCATAAACTCGCCGAAAGAATACAAATTCATCTGCACCAATCCGCCCTATCTGCATAAAAATAAAGCTACCAAGGAAATAAAGGAAAAATTTTTCTCTGAAAAAAATTCTCAATTTGAAGATTTATATCAAGTTTCCATTTCCTCAATTTTAAACTGCGAAGAAGGTATAATTATCGTGCCATTAAATTTTTTATGCGCTGAAAATTCTAAAAAAATTAGAGAATTATTTTTTGCCAAATTTGAAATTGTAAAATTAAATATTTTTTCAGAACAAGTTTTTGACGATACCACATATAATGTAATTTCATTTTATTTTAGGAAAAAACAAAAGCCTTCAGATAAAAACATTATAGATACAACAATTTATCCAGAAAATAAAAAACTAAAATTAACGCTTGAAAAAAAATCTGGCTGGCAGTTTGGCGGCGACTTTATTTATAAAATTAAAAATGTTAAAAATGACTTAGGCGTTTTTCGTCTTACAGAAGATTACTTAAAGTCTGGGGAATATGAAGTGGAAATTGCGCTACAAAACATCAAGGATAAAAAAATATTAAAGATCAGCAACGATATCAAAAAACTGCTTGAAAAAAATATTTTATTTTTAAGAGCCATAGATAGCAAAAACGGCAAAAAAATACAGCTAGAGGATATAAGAAAATATAAAATAGCCGGCCTTGTCGGAAAAAACACCTCACGAAACATGGCTCATTTAATTTTTAAAAGAGAAGTATCCATTAGCGAGCAAATTGAGTTAATGAAAAAATTTAACAACGAATTGTCCGTTAACCGTGAAAAGTACCTTTCATTTTTCCTGACGAATTTTAGAGACAATAATCGCAAAAGAATATCATTTGATTTAGCTTACAAATTTTTGAACTTGATTTATTATGAACAAAATTCAAAACAACCTGCATTATTTTGAAATTTCCAAAAATAACCAAGAAAAACTGCTTGATGATTTTTATGTATTTGACCAAAAAAATTCTGATCTAAATAAATACATTAAAAATACTAAGGAAATAAAAAATATTTTAATTACGATACGAACATTGCAAAGTAAAAAGGAAAAAGCGTCGGTGATTAATAAATATTTTTTAGAATTATCTAAAATTATAAACGAATTTTCTATTTGCTCTGAATTTGGCTGTTTTATCAACGCTTGCGATAATATTTGGTACTACGTTAAAGATGACATAAATTTATTGAAAGATATTACTCAAAGATACTTTAAAAAAAGAGTATTAAATGAAATGGTACCGGAAGAATGGGTGCAGGCGATATTAGACACAAATTCATCACGCAAAAAAGGAAAGACCGGAGAATATAAGCTAATTTCTATACTAAAAAATAAAGGATTTAAAGAAGTTTTTGACTGGAAAAATTTTGTAAAGACTAATTACTGCGTAGTTAAGTTTTCTAAAAAATTCAGCTTAAAAAATGTTCGTAAAAATTTAGGCGTAAAAATTAAAACTAAAAAACAAAACAAAACACTTGACTTGATAATTAAAGCAAAAAATAAAATCTTACTTTGCGAAGCTAAACACTTAAACACTGCTGGCGGCGGCCAAGACAAACAAATTTCTGAATTAATAGAAATTTTAGGACTTACTGAAAAAAATGGAATCTCCTATATTGCTTTCCTAGATGGCAAATATTCTAATATCTTACTGGGCGAAAATGGACACGGCGACAAAATAACCACACAAAGAAAAGAAATAAAAAAATTCCTCAATAACAATCCTGATAACTATTGGGTAAATACTGCTGGTTTTACACGCCTTATTTCAGATTTAAAATAAGGAGTTTTGGGCTTCGGGAATTCACCCCCAACCAGTATGAGAAAATTAATTTAAATATTGCTCTATGATATTGTGAAAGCAGGAGGCAAACAATGTTTACCCCGGACCTGCCAATTTAAGGCTTCTAGGGGATTG
>JAZDNE010000036.1:0-3423 GCA_043800235.1 bacterium
AAAATTTCCTGAAGAATATCAAAGCGGAAAAATTACTTTTAAAGATATAAACGGCGAACTGCCGGAAAACAAAGATATGGTTATGAAATACCGCGCGGCTGGGTCTTCTCTTTTTGTAAATGCCATTAAAAACGGCGCTGATAACATTGAAGAAGACACCACAGTTTGGCGGCTGATTTCCGATGAAAATAAATTTATTGATTATTTTCAGGAAAAAATTGGCAAAATTTTGGGGGAATAGGTTAATTGTGGTATAATGTAATAAATTATATATTTCGCATGTTATACAATTTTTTTGCACATTATATATATTTAAAGATGAATTAAAATATGGATCAAACAGTTCAAATAATAAATTTTAATGAGATTGATTTGATAGGCGTTGAAATTGAATTAACAAAATCTCAAGATGAAAATTATTTTTTAATCCGCGAGCTATGGAAAAAATTTAATTCGGAACTTAAAAATATAAAAAATCGCAAATCCGGTAATTGGGAAAAATTTGGAGTTACTTACAGAAAAAATTATCAAGTTTTTTATATGGCATCAATTAAAAAAACAAATAAAATGATTATTCCTCAAAATATGATAGCTATAAAAGTTAATCGGGGGAAATATGTTTGTTTCGTTCATGTTGGCGCAATGTATGATATCAAAACAACGATTTACAATATTTATAAAAAGATTATTCCAAAATTAGAATTTGAGATTGAATCAAATAAAAAAGAAGGTTTGATTCATTTTGAAAGATATGATCATAGGTTTAAATGGAATAATCCAAAATCATTATTGGAGATTTATTTACCAGTGAATACATATGAGCATAAATAAAAAAGAGATTTTAGCAAATATTTGTTATACTGAACTTGTTTATGGAAGAATAAATAAAAAACTTAATATTAATTTTTCAAAAAAACAAATTGAAGAATTTATATTTAATATATTAAAAAAAACTGAAGAAAAATTTTTTTCAAAAGTTGGAAAAAATTTTTATGTTGTAAATACAGAAAACAATGTCAAAATAACTATAAATTCAAATACTTTTAGAATCATAACTGCCGATAGGATTGAATGATTTTCTGTTGGGAATTTAACATCTATGCTTCTTTGCCTCAATCCTCAATAAATTTGACGCTATTTCTATTGATTTGCCCGCCGAATCAAGGCGCGCAAGCCGCAATATGAATATTATCAAGAGAAACTCCTGAATTTAATAAAATTGGTTGATATTTAGTGCATTTGTTCCCTGTAGAGCGTATATTGACACGAATACGCTCTACAGGTATACTTATAAATATGAAAGTGACATTATCAAATTCCGATTATTTGCGTAATTTTGATCGTTTTATAAGCGGTTTGGATTTTTCAAACCCGGAAATTCTTCATATCCATTCTCATCCAAAGTGGATAAATGTACATCCAACAGTTTTAACTTTGGTTGTGGCAATGGCAATGAGAGCAGGCAAACACAATGTTAAATTTAAAAATCTAACAGCCGCTTCCGGTTCATATCTTGATCGTATGGGACTTTTTGAATTTACCGATCAGCCATCGCCATATAAAATCCACAAAAAAGAAGAATCTGGGAGATTTATACCTATCACAGCAATAAAAAACTCCGCTGAACAGTCAAAATTTATTACAGACATGATTCCGCTATTGCATTTACCTGCCGATAAAACAGACGCTATTAAATATACGGTCGGAGAGTTGCTTCGTAATGTGCTGGAACATTCAGGAAGCTCTGATGGAGCCATTGTGGCGGCTCAATATTACAAAAAATCAAACATGATTCGTATTGGAATTTGCGATGGAGGCATTGGTATTAAAAAAAGTTTACAACGTTATTGGGCTTCTTATGCAAAAACAGATATGGAAGCAATTAAATGGGCGCTAGTTCCAGGCATTTCAGGAACAACACGAAAAGAAGGTGGGACTGAAGATAATGCTGGCGCCGGGTTGTTCTTTATTAAATCCATTGCGCAAGTAGCTCGTAACTATTTTATGATATATAGCGGTTCTGGTATTTTTAAGCTTTTGCTTTATGATAAAAGAATCGAAAAGCCAAGACTGCATCCTGATCCTGATGACGATCGTCATACTGAGCGAAATAATGCTCCGTATTTTCAAGGGACGCTGGTGGCAATAGATTTATCCCTTGAGAATAAGTCTGAGTTTACTCAACTCCTCGCGGCTATCAGAGAAGTGTATGGAAAGGCGGTTAGAGAGCGTAAAAGGAAGAAGTATAAAGAACCAAAATTTATATGAACAAACCGATTAAAATTAAAAAACTTGCTGGTGAATTTGCGGAAAACAAAGATATAGCAAAAGAAATTCGTATTAATCAAATTATGCCAATTTTAGCTGACGGCAAGATAGCGGTATTGGACTTTTCCGGAGTAAGCGGCACTACCCAATCATTTATTCACGCATTGATTTCTGAACCCATTAGACAATTTCGCGACATGGCTTTGGAAAAAATAAAATATAAAAATTGTTCCGGTATCGTAAAAGAAGTTATAAAGACCGTATCTGAATATATGCAAGAAAGTCTTGACTCTGAAACTTATGAAGAATAACAGATACAATATAGCCGCCTAAAGCGCGCAAAGCGCCGTTGCGCTGAATACCGCAGATCGTGCAGAGGATGTCGCTTCTTATCGATTTGGAGCGGGCTTTTATTGATTTTGATCGCGAAGTAAAAAAATTTTTAAAATCAGTCAAGAAAAAATATTGATTGATCTGGCTGCAAAAATTTCATTTAAATTAATATTCAAAAAAATTTATGAAAGGAATAATAATCTACAAATCAAAATACGGTTCGACAAAGCAATTTTCAGAATGGCTTAAGGAAGATACCGGTTTTGATTTGCGTGAAATTTCAAATGTTCCATCTAATCTGAAGGATTACGAGATAATCATAATTGGTTGCAGTATTCACGCAGGACTTATTTCACTGCAAAAATGGATTATGCAAAATTGGGAATCAATCAAGGTGAAACAAGTTATTTTAATGTTAACAAGCGGAACAAGCGACATAAGGTTCATTCAAAAGACAATGGAGAAAAGCCTTTCTCAAGAGATCAGAAAACGCATAACGCTTTTTCCTGTCGGCGGAAGATATCTTTTAAACAGAATGTCTATCCTTGATCGGTTAAGCGTAAAGATCGTAGCTTTTTTCACAAAACATCCGGAAACAAAAAAGGGGATGCTTACAGAAAGAGATGATGTAAATCGGGATAATCTTAAAGGAATAACCGATTTTTTAAAACAATGTTAAACTATGAATTTTATAAACACGCTCATCGACAACTACAACATTCCCCTCCTCACTGCTTTTCTGCTGGGGATTTTAACGTCCATAAGCCCCTGCCCTCTGGCGACGAATATTACCGCTATCGCTTATATTTCCAAAGAAATTAA
>JAZDNE010000039.1:0-3322 GCA_043800235.1 bacterium
GAT
This sequence comes from bacterium, assembly GCA_043800235.1. Taxonomy (GTDB): domain Bacteria; phylum Patescibacteriota; class Patescibacteriia; order JAZDEU01; family JAZDEU01; genus JAZDNE01. The sequence continues at coordinate 4 of JAZDNE010000039.1, forward strand.
TATATTTTTACTCAAATGGCAAATTTTCCGGCGGATCTGTTTTTATAACTTTTTTTTCTTCAAATTCAACCTGCGCGGGAATAGATTCAAACTTGACTTCCTCTTTCGATTGAAGCCATCCTTCTCCCGTCGGCAAATTAAACGGCGGTTCAACCTTTTTAACTTCCGTTTTTTTAATAAGCGGGGCTTTTACATGGGACATCGGAAAATGCCATAAAGTCGCAAGCTCTTCAATATTAAATACAGAAATCTTGCTTGTCCCATCCGACATACTTCTTTTTCGATAAGCATTAACAAGCTTCGTTTTCCTTGCATCCGGAATCCATTTCTTAAAAAAATAATTTACTCTTGTGATTACCTTTTTTAATTCAGGCTTTATAGAATTTTTATCATTTGTATTAAATTGCTTTATCGCTCCGAATATGCCATTAAATCCGCGCTGTTTTTTAAAAACCTCTTTTTTACCGCTATATACCAACCGAATTTTAGTTTCATAACCAATTTTTGCGGCTTTTCTCTGAATGCTCGCAACGACCTCCCTATCGCCCTCAGTCAAATTCTGCACTATATTATACTGATCTTTTTCTTTTTTTTCGCTTGACTCCGCGCCGGCTATTCCAAAAACAGCCTCGCCAAAAGAATCAGCTATTCCATGCAAACCGCCGATAATTCCTCCAAAAATAGCTTCCAAAGGTCCTTTTTTAGCAGGAGCTACTTCTTCTTTTATAATTTTTTTTACTTCCTTTTCGCATTTTTTAATCCATTCCTGTCCTATTGGTTTTATAATTATTTGAATCCATGCCTGTTCGCCTTTGCCAAGAGTACTCATCATTTCTAAAATTGCCGACATCGGATCTTTAAATATATCCTCGCTCACCGCATGCTCAAACTCTGGATATGTTCTTATGGGATAGCATTCCGATTTTACCAATATTAGCTCTGTTCCAAAAAGATCCCATTCTTCATTAGGATACTTTTGCGGCACTTTATCGGCATAATCCTCGATTTCAGTTATCTCCGCGTCAGGATATTGCGCGTATATCGCCGCTTCGGTCAAATCTCTGAATGCTTCTGGCGCGTAAATTAAAAACTGCGCATACCCATCAATGCTTACAATTTCCAAACTAAACCAAGCTTGCACATATCCATCCCAATATTTCTCAATTAAATTAGGCGTTGAGTGAGCTCCGGCTAAATGGGCAAAAATTTGCTCAACCGCTTTCGGAGTTTGCAAATTATCTTTTGGGACATCTATCGCAAGCAAAATAAATTTAATCTTGCTTACATATTCGTCCTGAATAAACTTCATCCACATCAGCCATAATCCCCAAATAATAACAAAAACAATGGGTACCCACCCAAACATTTTTATAAGATATAAAGTAATTACATAAGGATGCTTTGAGCCAAGTTCTAATATTGGAGTTAGGTCTATAATGATGTTCATCTAAAAAAAGCAAAAATTAAGAATTAAGAAGCAAAAATTAAGAATATTCTTAATTCATATTTCTTCTGTATTCTTTTGTTATTATAACACTTCCCCAAAAAAAATGAAAGAATAAAAAAAATTCACCCAAATTACAATCCACCTATTCAACTGCGATCAAGACATGCGCTAATTAGGCGAATTAGGTGAATTTTTAAATACTTAGAAACTATCCGGAAAGTCTTTGCGAGATAAAAAATAGAGATTTTTTTCGTAAAAAGTTGAAAATTGAGGAGGCGATATAGACATATCATTGACGAGATTTGAGACTTTTTACGGAAAAAAGATCATTTTTTATGCCGTAAAGGACTTTTCGGATAGTTTCTAAATCAATACAAGTATAATTTTTACGCTAAACTATACTTTCCATCCTCATCTATTTTAAACTTTTTTCTATCATTAAGCGATAAAACAACCGTTGCTTTTCTAACCATTCTTTGTTTTAAAACTTCATCTATTATTTCTTCTTTAGAAAAAGCCTTCGCCTCTTTTTTTATTACATCTTGAATAACATCGGCGACCGTTCCGTCTGTATAACCCCATTCTCGCAAAGCGTAAACTCCCCGTCCAACTAAAATATACTTATTGTCTAAAATCAACTCATTATGAACAGTGGCTGGATAAGCTTTTTTTTTGTCAAAATCCATTTCATTTATTTTTTTAGAAATTTCCGTAAAATGGAGCGGACGATTTTCCTTTCTAAGCACTAAATAAATCTTATCATTCATTCTTCGAGGTATAATTGTATTCCATTCTATAAGCCCCCATTGCCCTAAAATATTTTGGTCCAATGATTTTGAAATATAGAGCTGAGCTAATACAAAATTTTTAAATTTATCATCTTTAAAATTTTCGTCTTTATAAAGATAGTCCGACGCGGACGAGAATGAAACCGCTGAATCATTATTTGGTTGCATTTTATTTATAAGTTCCTCTAAAACGACTGGATTTCCATGACTTGCTAAAAAATTCACCAAAGTTATAATAGATTGCTTTATTCTCTCAACATCTACTTCTTTTAAATACCAAAACGATTCATGGTTAATATTAGCTTCCGCTTTCATAAGCTTTTCATGCTCTTCTAAAAGTTGCGTTATTAAAAATAATAAATTTTTTCTATGCCGATCTTCACGAACAGATTTAATTCTATCAAGGGTATTCTCAATCATTAAATCCTCGCGCATAAGACCGCCATGTTCCGATAAAACATTCTCTATATTAGATTCTACTATATTGATATTTAATTTTTCTTTTTCTTCTTTCAAAATAGCTTTTATCTTTCTAATGCCGCTTGCTTCTATTTGACGAACTCTTTCACGAGTTATAGCGTATTCTCGCCCAATTTTTTCCAAAGTATCGCGCGTAATTCCATCAAGAGCAAACCGTCTTCTTAAAACTTCCTGCTCTCTTTTTAGCAAATTTTTGAACATCGATGAAATGACATCCACAGGGTTAAATCTATTTTCTTTATCTAAATCAAAATTATTATTCATATTACTAATTTCAATAACAGCGGACAAGCTAACACTTATTCAAAAAAACGAAAAAAATTATAAATATTTGTTTTTCCCGCATCAAAATAAATATTCTATTATTTTTACTCTTTCTTTTAATTGTCATCAGTATGGCATATTTTTTTAACAAAGTCAATAGAATGCTTGACAATTACGACTTTTTTTGCTATAAATACCGACACCCGAATTCACCCCCGAAGTGCAATTTTTTCATTCGGGATTTTTTTATTTTTAATTAATAAATTATTTTCAATCATAACTTTTTTTGCGGATTTATAACCTAATGATTTTCTGGGCTTACTATTTAAAATATTTTCAA
>JAZDNE010000062.1:0-11646 GCA_043800235.1 bacterium
TCTTTGTCCTAAATCCCCATATTTCGGTCAAATTTTCCAAAAAATTTTTTCCCCTTAGCTTAGGCTAAACCGCAAAATTTGTTTGAAAAATTATGCCTGGTAAATCTTGCAATTTATGACTAAAGGAGCATTCGGCGACAGTCCCATAATAATATTATTTTTAAGATCATTTTATGTCATTTCGAGCGGAACGCAACTGAGTCTAAAAATTTTTTTAAATTTATATGTTTAGTATACCGTAATTTAAACTTTGTTGTCAATTTTTGTAGCGTTATGTGGCGCCATTTTGGAGTGTGATGCCTATAGATATATAAAATTTGAATTTTTTGTTATTTTCTGATAAAGTTAAATTAAAAAATAAATAAAGTAATTTCTTAATTTTTAATTTTAAATATGGATAAATCCCATTCTCCAGATTATTCTTTCATAATAACCGCCGGAGCGATTATTTTATTTGGCTTGATAATGCTTTCTTCCGCTGGCGTTGCGATTTCTTATAAACAATTCAACGATGGATATTATTTCCTTAAACATCAAATAACTTTCGGTCTTATGCCGGGAATTTTTTTATTTTATGTATTGTCAAGAATTGATTATAAAGTATGGAAAAAATTTGCTTTTCTTATTTTAATATTTTCGATAGCGATGTTATTGTTAGTATTTACAAATATTGGAACATCTCTTGGGACAAATGCCCAAAGTTGGATAAAAATTGCCGGAATTTCTTTCCAACCATCGGAATTTGTAAAACTTACTTTTTTAATTTATCTTGCGTCATGGCTTTCAAAAAAAGATGAAAAAATTATAGATTTTACATATGGATTATTGCCTTTTATTCTTCTTTTAGGAACGATCGTCTTTTTAGTGCTTCCTGATACAGGAACGATGATTATTATTTTATCAATGTCATTTATCGTTTATTTTGCGGCTGGCGCGAGTATGTTGCATTTAGCGGGAATAAGCGGTATTGGCGTAATCCTTTTATATATTTTGATTAAATTTAAACCTTATAGAATGGCGCGTTTTATGACATTTCTCCATCCAGAAATAGATCCGCAAGGTATAGGATATCATATCAATCAGGCTCTTTTAGCAATAGGTTCAGGAGGTTTTTGGGGAAAAGGGTTTGGGCATTCAAGACAAAAATTTTTATATTTGCCCTTACCTGTTAATGATTCTATTTTTGCAATAATTGCGGAAGAGATGGGTTTTTTCGTTGTCGCAGGACTTATTTTAGGATTTTTATTTCTTTTTTATAAAGGAATTCAGATAGCGAAAAAAGCGCCGGATGAGTTTGGAAAATTATTGGGAATAGGTATAATGAGTTGGATTATAATACAAACTTTTATAAATATTTCAGGTATGATTGGATTACTTCCTATGACAGGCGTTCCATTACCGCTTGTAAGTTATGGCGGGTCTGCTTTAATGACTTCTATGGCAGGGTTAGGAATTATGGTTAATATCTCTAAGCAGACGGTGGAAACGGGGAGAAATAAATAAAAATATTTTCCTGCGCAGTAAGGCGAAAAAAAAATTAACGGACAGTTTTTAATAAATTGCGCGATTATTAAATTTATGAAAATTATATTAAGCGGCGGCGGGACAGGAGGATCTATAACGCCGCTCTTAGCAATTGCAGAGGAAATAAAATTATCTAAAAAAAGCGTTGATTTTTTATGGATTGGGACGAGAAACGGATTAGAAGAGCAGATGGCTGAAAAAGAAAATATAAAATTTAAAGCTATATATAGCGGAAAATTAAGGCGATATTTTAGTTTTAAAAATTTTATTGATATTTTTAGAATAAAATTAGGATTTTTTCAATCATTTAGGATTATTTATAAATTCAAGCCAGATATGATTATAACCGCCGGAAGTTTTGTGGCTGTTCCTGTGGTTTGGGCAGGATGGATATTAAAAGCGCCGATACTAGTTCATCAGCAGGATGTGAAAGTAGGGTTAGCTAATAAATTGATGACGCCATTTGCGAGTATTATAACCTGTAGCATAGAAGAATCCGTTGTGGATTTTCGACGCAATGAAGGCAACGACTCAATGTGCCGCATTCAGAAGCGGATATGTTTTACAGGAAATGCGATTAGGAGGAATATCTTGGACTGTCAACGAAAGCGACATCCTGTAATATCGTCTTCAACCGAACGAGATATTCCAATCATCCTCGTTCTTGGCGGCGGCACTGGAGCGCTCGCAGTGAACAAAATTGTTGTTCAAAGTATTTTAGAGTTGACAAAAATTTGTAATGTTATTCATATAACAGGAGGAAAATTCCCTAATAGTTGCAGAAACGAGGCATTGCCTCGTCTCCATAGAGAAAACAGTTACCGACGACATTCATTTCTTAATAATATAGAAGAGGCGTATGCCGAGTCTGATTTGGTAATATCCAGAGCAGGTATGGGCGTTTTAAGCGAACTCGCAGTTTTAAAAAAACCAGTTATTATTATCCCAATTCCAGATAGCCATCAAGAAGCAAACGCTAAATATTTCGCAGACCGCAATGCCGCCGTATTTTTGAATCAAAAAGATTTAACTCCCGAAATTTTGGCGTCCACTGTGAAAAATATACTTGCGGATAAAAGCAGATTAAGCAGATTATCCGAGAATATTTCAAAAATAATGCCTCGAGACGGGGCAAAAAAAATTGCTGAAATAATAATGGGCGAGATAAGAAAGTGAAGTAAATAGATTTTTTTAATGTCACATACTTCCAGCAATGTCAATATAGGTAAGTTTTAAAATTGTTGGTATAATAATTATAATCTAAATCTGCGGATAATTTGTAGATTCGGATTATATTTTTATGGACGGCGTATCAATAAATAAATTATTTGAAATAAATAAAGGAATAAGTCTTGCGTATAACGATATAATCCTTATCCCTGGATATACAGATTTTGGAATGGATGACATAAGCTTAGACACTAAATTAAGTCGCAATATCGATCTTAAAATTCCAATCGCGAGCGCGCCGATGGATACTGTTACGGGATATGAACTTGCCAAATGGATGGCGCTTATGGGAGGGATTGGTTTTTTGCATTATAATAATACAATAGAAGAGCAATGCGAGATGGCAAAAAAAGTTAAAAGATATGAAAATGGATTTTTAATGAATGTTGAAACAAGAAAACCTGATGATAAAATAGGCTCTTTAAAAGATTGTCCATATTCGAATATTCCGATAACAGAAGACGGCGCTTCTTCTGGAAAATTTGTCGGTATGCTTACGAAATATGATTATCTATTAAATAAGCATTCAGATATTTTAATAAGAAATAGAATGAAAGGCTTGGACAAAATAAAAGTTGCGCTACTAAATGAAGTGAGTGATGGCAATAAATTAAATTTAAGTCGCGCGAATGATCTTTTATTGAAAAATTCCGCGCTTGCTTTGCCTATTGTGGATAATAAAGGTTTTTTAAAATATTTAGTTACGCGCAAAGATATTGAAACCAATATTGAATATCCTCTCGCGACAAAAGACGCAAATAAAAAATTAAGAGTTGGCGCGGCTGTCGGAACAAGAGAAGATGATAAAAATAGAGTTGACGGGTTGGCTTCCGCGGGAGTTGACGCTATTAAAATAGATTGCGCGCATGGACATACTTCTTATCAAATTCAGATGATAAAATATATTAAACGCAAATATCCTAATATAAATATTATTAGCGGGAATGTTGTTACTCGCAACGGAGCTGAAGATTTAATCAAATCTGGCGTTGACGCGGTTTGCGTAGGTATGGGAATAGGGTCAATTTGCATAACGCAGGAGGTTACTGCCGCGGGAAGGGCGCAAGCATCTGCTATTTATAATGTCGCTCAATCAGCAAAAAAATATAATGTTCCTGTAATAGCTGACGGCGGAATTTCACAAAGCGGACATATTTTAAAAGCGTGGATTTTGGGAGCGCATATTTGCATGGCGGGCAATATGCTTGCGGGAACTGATGAATCTTTGGGAGAATTGATTATTATGAAAAACGGCGAAAAATTTAAAAGATATAGAGGGATGGGTTCATATGACGCAATGAAGTCTGGTAGCAATAAAAGATACGCCGTTGATATGAATAAAGAAAAGGCGGCGGAGGGTGTTGCTGCCGCGGTAAATTCAAAAGGGCATATTTATAATTTTATTCCGACAATAACAGCTGGCATAAAGCAAGGAATGTTTAAGATAGGATGTAAAAATTTAGAAGAAATAAAAGAAAAATTAAATAACGAAAAAATCAGAGTGGAAAGAAGGACATTATCCGCGCAGAGAGAAGGAGACGCGCATGATTTAATATTATAAAATTGACTTTTTTTAGATAACAGATAAAATAGTTTAAATAAAAAAACTATTTTTTGTTGTTTGTTTTTTGCAACATGTCGTTATATTCCAAAGAAATAGCCAAAAATACATCATATTTTACTATCGCTAATATTTTGCAAAAAATTATTGCTTTTTTTTATGTTGCCATAATCAGCAGAATTATAGGACCTTCTGACTTAGGTGTCTATACTTACGCATTATCAGTTACAAGTATTTTCGGCATATTTATTGACATAGGATTTGAAAAAGTTCTAATCCGCGAAATTGCGAAAAATAAAGACAAAGCTCAAAATTTTTTCAGTAATATCTTAGGCATAAAACTTCCTCTTTCCTTTCTAACGCTTGCTATTATTTTTATCATAACTTATTTTCAGAATTATCCTCCGCTTACAAAAGAGCTTATTTATATCTCCGCTTTTTTGATGTCTTTAGATTCATTTAACTTAAGTATGGAGTGTGTTTTAAGAGGATTTCAAAATTTAAAATACGAAAGCATAAGCGTGGTAATTTGCCAAATAGCGACTTTCGTAATTGGAGTATGCGGAATTTTAGCAAACAAAAATAATTTAAAAATTTTAGTAATAGCGCTACTGATAGGAAGTCTTTGGAGATTTTTCTTTGCGTTAACTATACTAATTAAAAAATATAATATATATCCTAAATTAAAATATGATAAAACTATTCTAAGATTTTTATTAAAGATATCATTTCCTTTTGCGATTGCTGGTATTTTCTTAAAAATTTATTCTTATGCCGACTCTGTGCTTTTGTTTAATTTAGCGGGAAAAACAGCGGCTGGACTTTATGGATTGCCTTATCGCGCGGTTACGGCCTTTCAATTCATTCCTATGGCATTTATGGCCGCTTTATTTCCCGCGCTAAGCTTTTTTTATGTTTCATCTAAAGAATCATTAAAAAAAGCCTTTGAAATGGCGCTGATTTACTTGTCAATAATTTGCGTTCCTATAATATTCGGGGTTATTGTTTTGGCTAAAGAAATAATTCTGAAATTTTTTGGACCGCCTTTTTTGCCATCAGTTTTTGCTTTGCAAATTTTAATAAGCAACCTTTTATTTATATTTTTGGATTTTCCGGCTGGAACAGTATTAAACGCCTGCGATCATGAACGAATAAATACAATTTTAATGTGCTTTGCGATGGTTATAAATATTATATCTAACTTAATTCTTATTCCTAAATATACTTTTATAGGCGCAAGCATTTCGATGATTATAAGCACTTTATTTTTAGTAATTACGCGTTTATATTTTAGTTATAAAATTTCTAATTTTGACATATTTAATGTTTTTATAAAAATATTAAAAGCTTTAATCGCAGGATTAGTTATGGGTATTGCTATTTGGCATTTGAAGAGCTTTACTAATTTTTACTTAGTTATAATAATTGGCGCTGTAATATATCCGACTGTTTTATATTGCATTAGAGGAATTGAGAAAAACGATATTAAATTGATTTATGAATCAATGAGGCATAAAATATGAACAATAGAAATTGTATCAAAATCTAATAACTATGAAAAAAACTTTACTTTTTACATTAGATTTTCCTCCTCGAAATGGAGGGGTGGCGAAATATTATGAAAATCTATGCGCGTATTTTTCTTATGATAAAATAGCGGTTTTATGTCAAAATGAAAGCGGTGGAAAAGACTTTGACAGAAGACAGAAATATAAAATTTTTAGAAAAAATTTAATAACAAGATTTCCAATTTGGCCGAAATGGATATTTAGTTTTTTTTATCTGTGGCGCGTAAATAAAAAAGAAGGGGCGGATATTATTTTGGTTGGACAAGTTTTGCCGTTGGGAACTGTCGCGTGGATTTATAAAAAATTATTTAAAATACCGTATGGCGTATTTATTCATGGGATGGATATCGCTATGACAAACCGTATCGCGCGAAAAAATAAACTGGCGCGAAAAATTTTAAAAAATGCTGAATTTATCGTAGCAAATAGCGAATATACGAAAGGATTGATAAAGGGACAAGGAATAAGCGGAGATAAAATAAAAGTGGTATATCCTTGCGTATCTCAAATTACACAAAATAATACGCCATATACCACAAAACGGCGCGAAAAAATTTTATTAACAATCGGACGATTAGTAAAACGAAAAGGGCAGGATATGGTTATTAAAGCTTTGCCAAAAGTATTAGAAAAATTTCCAGAAATGCGTTATATAATCGCTGGCGATGGATTTGACCGAAAGTATTTAGAAAATTTATCAAAAAAATGCGGAATCGAAAAAAATGTTAAATTTCTTGGAGAAATTAGCGACGAGCAAAAATTTGAATTATATGCGGATTGCGATATTTTTATAATGCCGTCTCGTGATATTGATGGCGATGTTGAGGGATTTGGCATAGTTTATCTTGAAGCGGCATTATATGAAAAGCCTGCTATCGCGGGAAAAAGCGGCGGGACTGCGGAAGCAGTTTTAGATGGACAAACAGGTGTTTTAGTAAACCCGGAAAGTATTGATGAGATAAGAGACGCGATAATTAAACTATTAGCTAATCCAGACTTAGCGAATAAATTTGGTGTTCAAGGAAGGAAACGAGTGTTGTCTGAATTTACATTGGAAAGACAAGCAGAGAAAATTAGAAAATTATACGAAATAATAACCTGCGTTTAGTTGCTTTCATATCTGCGCGTATCTTTGTTTTATGAAAATAGCTCAAATAATTTGTCAATTTAGACCTTACAAAAGCGGTATGAGCGAGGTTGCTTATAATTTTTCAAAAGAACTTACGAAACTTGGGAATGAAGTGGTTGTTTTTACGCCACTTTATGATAAAAATTTGATAAAAATTGAAAAATTAGATGGATTTGTTATAAAGAGAATAAAGCCATTATTAAAATATGGCAATGCCGCATTTATACCTTCAATACTAAAAGAGCTTAATAATTTTGATATTGTTCATTTGCATTATCCATTTTTTGGGGTGGCGGAGATTGTATGGTTAAATAAAATATTTAAAAAAAACTTCACATTCAACGCCGGCAAACTTGGGGCAGGCTCTCAAAGAAGGATAAATCAAATAAAATTAGTTATAACTTATCATATGGATGTGGTGGGAAAAGGAATATTAGGCAAGTTTTTTGAATTTTATTCAAATTTTTTAATGCCCGGCATTTTAAAATCAGCAGATTTAATTACAGTGTCATCACTTGATTATTTTAAAAATAGCGCGGCATATGATGAGGAACTGGCGAAAAAAATAATCGAATTGCCTTTTGGAGTTGATAAAAATATATATAAACCAGCGCATCCCGATAAGAATTTTTTTGCTAAATATAATTTAGAGGAAGACGATAAAATAATTTTATTTGTAAGCAGCCTTGATAAAGCGCATTATTTCAAAGGAGCGGAGTATTTAATTAAAGCTTTTAAATTACTTTATAACACAAAAGTTGGCGAGATTTATTCGGTTTCTCTCCCTGATAAGGAAGAGTGTGTTTACCAAAAACAAAAATTAAAATTAGTTATTATCGGAGAAGGCGATTTAAAACCATATTATAAAAATTTAGCCGAACAGTTGGGACTTAAAAATCAAATTATATTTGCTGGACGCGCAGACGATAAGGAAAAAATTAAATTTCTTAATGCCTGTTATATGAAAATATTGCCGTCAATTGATAAATCAGAAGCATTTGGAATTGTATTGCTTGAAGCAATGGCGTGCGGAAAACCTGTAATCGCATCAAATCTTCCCGGGGTGCGTTCGATTGTAGAAGACGGTGTTAATGGATTATTGTGCGAGCCAAAAAATGAGGAAAAACTTGCGGGAAAAATTAAATATTTATTAGATAACTCTTTGATTGCCAGACAAATGGGAGGAAATGGACTTGCAAAGATTGAAGATATGTATAATTGGAATAAAATAGGGAAAAGGCTGGAATATATATATAAAAATATATGAAAATTTGCGTTATAACAAGTTTGTATAAACCATATTCAAAAGGAGGAGCGGAACGAGTAGTCGAAGATATTGTTAAAGGATTGGCGGGGAAAGGGCATGAGGTTTTAGTGGTTACTACGGGACATCTCTTTGCCCATCCTTCTAACGGAATAAAATTAAAACACTCTTTTTGCGAAGAGCCTGCCCTTTGCGACAGCCGAACTGGATATAGACAGGATGCGGAGCAAATTAAAATTATCCGTTTCTATCCATGTAATCTTTTTTGGTTTTGGGATATTGACAAAAAAAAGATTTGGCTTCGTTTGCCTTGGCATATAATTGATGTTTTTAATCTATATAGCTATTTTAAGATTAAAAAAATATTAAAAAAGGGAAAACCTGATATTGTAATGACGCATAATTTGAAAGGGATAGGATATACCGCGCCAGTGGCAATCAGGGTATGCGGAATAAAACATATTCATACAGCGCACGATGTACAACTGGTTGAACCGAGCGGACTTATATCTCAAGAAAACAAAAAAGCAAAAAAACAGAAAAATAATATTATAATAAAAATATATTCATTTTTTACGCGAATATTATTTGCATCCCCGGATATTGTTATTTCGCCATCAGAATGGCTTTTAGCATTTTATACGAGTAGAGGATTTTTTCCAAAATCAAGAAAATTAGTTATGCGGAATCCTATACCCGCCATTCCTTCTTTTTTAAATGGACCGTTTCAAAAACAGGATTCTTCACTCGCTAAAGAGGGTGAAGAATCCCGCAGCGCAAGGGATGGATATAGTAATTCGCATTTTGCAAAAGAATTTATCGATCTAAACCTCCTCTATATCGGTCAGATTGAAGAACATAAAGGAATAGTATTCTTAATAAATGCTGTAAAAAAACTTGAGAATATTTGCCTTGATATTATTGGAACTGGAACAAAAATGGACGCAATTAAAACGATTTGCAAAGACTGCGATAGAATAAAAATTCGCGGTTTTATAGAGAATTCCCAAGTGTATAATTTTATTGTTCAAAACGATTTTGTGATAGTCCCATCGCTGTGCGCTGAAAACGCTCCTAAAGTAATCTATGAGAGTTTTTCTTGCGGAGCGCCTGTTATAGCTTCAAATATAGGAGGTATTCCAGAATTAGTTAAAAATGGGTATAATGGATATGTATTCGAAGCGGGGATAGCGGAAAGTTTGCGCGCGGTTATAAAAAAATGCATTAAAGAAAAAGATAGATGGAGGGAACTTCGAGAAAATACTTTAAAGTCGATAGAAGGATGGGATATAGATAAATATTTAGATTTATTGTTAAAAGAAATTTTTAGAGATTAACTTTTATGCATGGAAATTCAATAAAAAAAGAAAGGGATTATTGATTACTTTTAAGGAACTGTGGATAACTAAGACTTGCAAAATTTTCTTGCTTGAGTATAATTAAATAATTATTAAATATAATTCGAATCTACAAATTAATTCTAAATTTTCGTATTATTTATATGATTTCAGTAGAAAATTTAACAAAAAAATTTGAAGAAAATATCGCGCTTGATGGAATTAGCTTTGAAGTTAAAAAAGGAGAAGTTTTAGGATTTTTAGGTCCTAATGGCGCAGGCAAAACAACAACGATGAGGATTTTAACAGGACTTATTGCTCCAACTGGCGGTAATATAAAAGTTCAAAATTATAATATTTTAGAAAATTCTTTAGAAATTCGTAAAATGATTGGATATTTGCCTGAAACAGTGCCTTTGTATGAGGATATGAAAGTTTTTGAGTATTTAAAATTTATGGCTGAAATGCGCGGAGCAGAAAAACATCAAGTTTTAGATAAAATTAGAAAAATGAGCGATTTATGCGGATTAAAGCGAGTAATTCGTCAGCCGATTGCGGAACTTTCAAAAGGATATCGGCAGAGAGTAGGATTGGCTCAGGCAATGATAAACGATCCTGAAATTTTGGTGCTTGATGAACCTACAAGCGGATTAGATCCAAATCAAATTGTTGAAATAAGAAATTTAATCAAAAAAATCGGAGAAAATAAGACTGTAATTTTAAGCACGCATATACTGCAGGAAGTAAATGCCACTTGCGACAGGGTAGTAATTATAAACAACGGACATATTGTAGCGCAAGGAACGACAGACGAACTCACAGCAAAGGCAAAACGCAAAGAAATTTTGTATGTAAAAATAAAAGGCAATATAAAAGATGCGCAAGAAAAACTAAAATTAATGGAAAATGTGGAAAATGTTGAGCGAAAAGACAAAGAAGATGAGGATATTTACGGTTATCAAATTACCGTGGCAGGAAATGTCGATATTCGCGAGTATGTATTTATGACTATTGTAAAAAATAATTGGTCGCTTTTAGAAATGAGAAGAGAAGGAGTAAGTTTAGAGGATGTGTTTAGGGAGTTGACAGTAGAATAAAATATTGGTAAAAATTTAAATAATAAAATCTAAATTAGTATCTATGCGCAATATTTTAATTATATTAAAAAAAGAATTAGCAAGTTATTTTAACTCTCCAATCGCATATATTTTCATTGCTGTATTTTTAATAGTGGCTAATTGGCTATTTTTTCAAAATTTTTATATAATCGGGCAAGCTAATATGAGAAATTATTTCATATTTCTGCCTTGGATATTTTTATTTTTGACTCCTGCCATAACAATGAGAATTTGGGCAGAAGAAAAAAAAGCGGGAACTTTGGAATTATTGCTTACTCTTCCTGTTAAAGATTGGGAAGTCGTCGCGGCGAAATTTTTCTCGGCATTATTTTTTTTAACTTTTGTTTTACTTTTATCTTTTACTATACCTTTTACTTTAGCGCGGCTTGGAAATATGGATTGGGGTCCTGTGATTGGAGGATATATTGGCGCGATACTTATGGGGGGGGCGTACCTGTCTTTAGGTTTGTTTATCTCATCTTTAACTAAAAATCAAATTATAGCATTTTTAATAGGAGTTGTTTGTTGTTTTGCGGTATTCATAATAGGAGCTGACTTTGTTTTGCAAAAAATGAACAGTTCTGTTACCCCTCTTTTGCAGTTTCTTGGAATTGGTTCCCATTTTAATAATATTGGCAAAGGCATAATAGATTCGCGCGATTTAATATATTATATAAGTTTTATATTTTTATTCTTATATCTTAATGTAAAAAATATTGAAAGCAGAAATTGGAGATAAATTAAGAAAAAAAGAATTAAGAATAGAGGCAAATTATATGGGGCTGTCGCCGAATGCTCCTTTAGTCATAAATTTCCAGATTTCGAGGCATAATTTTTCAAACAAATTTTGCGGTTTAGCCTAAGCTAAGCCAAAAAATTTTTTGGAAAATTTGACCGAAATATGGGAATTTAGGA
>JAZDNE010000114.1:0-4652 GCA_043800235.1 bacterium
TGCGGGATCCAGAATAAATCAGTTGGTATTATTTCTCTTAATTAAACCTTTATAGCTACAAATTCAAAGTCTTTAATCCTGGATTCCGTGTCAAGCACGGAATGACAAGCAGGGTACAATTTAAAGTAATACCACTATATGCAATAAATTCCAGCCTCATATGGCGGAAAAAATAAAAGTCGCAGTTCAGTTTTTACATGGATGTTTTTCGTATGGTTTTTTCGCCCTTGATTTGTTTAGCGTAATTTTATACAATCTTATATAGATATAGCGACCGCAAAACAAAAACCTTGAAAATTTTGGTTGTAGGAACGAGGCAATGCCTCGTTCTTAAGACGAGAATTGAACAATTTTAATGATTTATAGAATCTCAGAATTTGTTTTGACGTCTTTGCTATATTTTTCGATAGTATAGAGCAAATATTTTTAATTTTTATTAATTTATTGTTGTATGAGATGTTCAATAATTGTCCCGACTTATGACAGATTAAAATATTTAAAAAATTGCGTTAGTTCGCTTTTAAGTCTTGATTACGACGATGATTATGAAATTATCATCGTTAACGATGCTTCAAAAGACGGAACAATGGAATTCGCGGAAAATTTAAAAAATAGCAGGATAAGAGTTTTATGCAATGAGAAAAATTTAGGACCTGCTATATCGCGAAATAGGGGAGTTGAAGCGGCAAAATACGATATTGTCGCTTTTATTGATGATGATTGCATTGCTGAAAAAAGTTGGTTGCGGGAATTGGCGAGCGGATTTGGGGATGAGGAAGAAAACAATTCAGAGAAAATCGGTATCGCAGAAAAAAATTGCAGTTTGTCCTCATTTATAAAAGAGGGAACTATTGTCGATTTTGTATTCGGCAGGACATATTACATAGAAAAAGAATATAAAGGTTATTTTCCTGAACGGTTAGTTAATGTAAAAAATTGGCCTGGAGCGGGAAATATGGCTTTCAAAAAAAATATTTTTAAAAAATTAGGAGGCTTTGATAATAAATTTTATTATTATCATAATGAGGATTCAGAACTTGCGATTAGGGCTGTGGAGAATGGATTTAATTTTAAGTATGTTGAAAACGCAAAAGCGCGTCATCAAAAAATGGACTGGGAAGTAAAATCATTGCTTGCAAGCGCGCGCAATGCTTCGGTTTGGGTTATTTTAAAAAAGAAATATCCGAAAAATTATAAAATCTTTAATCCGCCTGTATTTAGCGGATTTATAGTTAATGGGTTTGATTATATCTATTTTATAATTTTGCCATTATTAGTTCCGTTTTTGCTTATCAGATATTTTTTTCACAAAAAAAAAGATTTAAAGATATTTTTCGCGAAATGGCCGGTTTATTTATTTTTAAGAAGATATTATATTTATAAAGAGGCGATTAGAAATAGAATTTTATTTTTATAAAATTAAGAGTACGCTAAAATTTCGCATTATGCGAGGCGGCGTTGCGCGAATTAACACGAAAAAATTATTTTAATGTTGTTTTGGAACAAAAGTTTATATGCGCGATAAGAAAATTTTATTTATAATTATAGCGCTTGGAATTTTTAACGGGTATTTTTTGTGTTTAGTTATTTTTCAAAATTCTATAAATGGAATGAGAGTTATTTTTTTTGATGTTGGGCAAGGGGATGCAAGTCTTATTATGGCGGAAGGCGGCATAAATATTTTAATTGACGGCGGACCTTGTAAAAAGGTGATTGAAAAATTGGATAAATATTTGTCTTTTTGGGATAGAAAGATTGATATAATGGTTTTAACGCATCCTCACGCCGATCATATTATTGGTTTAATAGATGCGCTTAAAAAGTATCAAGTTGAAGAAGTTTGGATGACTGGAGTTTTGCCTGATTCGTCGGAATATTCGGAGTTTTTAAAAATTACGGAAGATAAGAATATTGATATTAAAATTGTCGGCGACGATGTTGAGTTAATGATTAACAATATCATTAACGCGCCTATAGCTTCTTTTCAGAGGGGAATTGCGCAAATTTCGCCAAATACGAAAATAGAAATTTTATATCCCATGGAAAATTTATTTGATAAAAAAATTGATAATTTAAATAATAGTTCGATTGTTTTAAAGGTTAGTTATAAAGATAATTCTTTTTTGTTTACCGGCGATATAGAGGAATATGCGGAAGAAAAGTTGCTCTGCGCGGATTATGAATATAGTCCCAATGAAGGCGATTGTCGCCTTAGCAAATTAGACGCGGATGTTTTAAAAGTCGCGCATCATGGGAGCGGTAATTCAAGCAGTCAATTTTTTTTGGAAGCTGTAAAACCTAAATATGCTGTTATTTCGGTGGGCGAGAATAATGATTTTGGGATGCCGTCGCTTAGAGTATTGAGACGATTGGAAAGGATGGGGATTAAAGTTTTTAGGACGGATTTAGATAAAGATGTTATTATGGAAACAGATGGAAAAGAAATTAAGAAATTGATAAATTAGGAAATTACTTTGTTTTTTGCTGCGGTTTTTTTGATATTTTTTTTCATTAAGAAAGTTGACTTTTTGTTCAAATTTTAGTAAGATAAAAGAAGAATTAAGAAGCAAGAGTTACGAATTACGCGCAGGAATTTTTTTATTCTTAATTCTTGACTCTTAATTCGTAATTCTATTTTTATGTCAAATACTGTATTAAACATCATTCAAATTGCGATTTCGGTCGCGTTAATTGCGGCTATTTTGTTGCAGAGCCAAGGTTCCGCTATGAGCGGGGTTTTAGGCGGAGGAATGGGCACTCCATTCAGAACTAAAAGAGGTTTTGAAAAAAAATTATTCATCGCCACAATCGCGCTTGCAGTCGCATTTTTTGGTCTCGCTATTTTAAGGTTATTTATATAATGTCCATAAGGCATAATTCATAGAATGTTTACGCAGATTTTTTTGCAGGGTTGAATTTTACTCGTATAATTTTTTTAGCCGATTTTTTTATGTAGTTTTCTTAATGAATTCATATATTTATAAAATTTATTTTCAATTAAAAAAATTAAATTAAAAATAAATGATTCGCGAGCAGATTTGCGTCGCAATCTGCATGAGAATCTGCGATATCTATGCCTAAAAAAGTAAACCATAAAAATTTAGAAAAGCAATTATTATTCGAGAGAAAAAATTGTTGGGAAGTTTGGGATGAGAAAGAAAAAAATAACGCTTTTAAATTTGCGGAAGGATACAAGGATTTTTTGAATAAAGCAAAAACAGAAAGGGAAGCGGTTAAGGTCGGTGTCGAGATGGCGGAAAAAGCCGGGTTTGTGGATATTAAGAAAATATTGCTTAATTCTCCGTTTAAAAATGGCGGTATGTTAAAGGTGTACGCCGTTAATCGGGATAAGAATTTAATTCTTGCGCGCGGAGGAAATAAATTTTTTGATAAGGGCTATAAAATTATAATGTCCCATATTGACAGTCCGCGGTTGGATCTTAAGGTTAATCCGTTGTATGAAGATGAGAGTCTGGCATTTTTTAAAACCCATTATTACGGCGGCATAAAAAAATATCATTGGCCGACGATCGCTTTGGCGCTTCATGGGATTGTTGTTTTAGAAAATGGGGAAAAAGTTGAGATAAATATCGGAGAGAAAGAGGATGATCCGATTTTTATGATAACGGATTTGCTTCCTCATCTCGCGAAAGAACAAGCCAAAAAAACTTTATCTGAAGCGATAGCTGGCGAGGAGCTGAATATTTTAATTGGATCTATGCCTGTTTTGGACAAAGGGATTAAAGAAAAAGTAAAACTTTGGGTTTTGGAATATCTTAATAAAGAATACGGAATAAAATCAGAAGATTTTTTTAGCGCGGAAATTCAGGCTGTGCCGGCGGATAAGGCGCGCGACATCGGTTTTGACAGATCTTTGATTGCGGCTTACGGGCAAGATGACAGAGTTTGCGCGTTCAGTTCCATTGAGGCTATGTTTGACAGTAAACAGGCGGACAAAACTCAGATTTGTTTTTGGATTGATAAAGAAGAGATCGGATCAGAAGGAAATACAGGCGCGCAATCTTTATTTTTAGAAAATTTTCTCCTTGATTTTTTGGAAGTTTCCGGCGGAAATTCGGATTTAAAAGAAGTATATAAAATATTTAATAAAT
The DNA here is from genome assembly GCA_043800235.1 of bacterium. Classification (GTDB taxonomy): domain Bacteria; phylum Patescibacteriota; class Patescibacteriia; order JAZDEU01; family JAZDEU01; genus JAZDNE01. Next base: position 4,113 of record JAZDNE010000114.1, read on the forward strand.
CAGAAGCGCTTTCAAGCGATGTTACCGCGGGGTTAGATCCTGATTATAAAGGAGTTTATGATTCTATGAATAGCGCGAGATTAGGATGCGGAATAGCGTTTGAAAAATATAACGGTTATGGCGGCAAATATAATTCAAGCGAGGCGAGCGCGGAATATATCGCGAAATTGCGAAATGTGTTCAATAAAAATAAAATTATTTGGCAAACAGCGTCTTTAGGAAAAGTTGATGGCGGCGGAGGCGGAACAATCGCAATGTATTTGGCAAATAGAGATATGGAAGTAATTGACGCGGGAGTTCCGTTGTTGAGTATGCACGCGCCGCTGGAAATTTCTTCCAAAGCGGATGTTTATAGCGCTTATTTAGCGTATAGAGCGTTTCTGGAAATAAAATAATCTAATTGGCTCTAGACTAGATAAACTATTTTTTTATATACCAATTTAAGATAGTCCAAAGTTCTTTTTCAAGTATAGCAGAATCTTTTTTATAACGCCATTCGCATTCTTTTAAGTGGAATTCAAAATGGTTTTTAACGCCATT
>JAZDNE010000140.1:0-3639 GCA_043800235.1 bacterium
AACGCCTCTGATTAACAAAGTCCCAAGGAGACTGCCGCCAAAAAAAATACTAAACTTCAATATAAATTCTTTGATGCTTTTCGCAAGCAACGCATCAACCAATAAAACAATAGAAATAAAAAACGCGAACATTTCTGTCGCAATTACTTTTATATTCATTAAATGATGTTTTACAACCGCATATGTTGTAAAGCCGACCAGAAAAATAATTCCATATATTCCTATTCTAAATAATTCCTTCGGTAAATAATTTTGCAAAAATAAATTTACTATCGCCGCATTCAATGAAGAAATAGTAAAACCTAATAGTACATACAATATCTGAGAGCGAGCTATTCCTGAAGCTTTTTTATACTTTCTTAATAGATTAAATGAGCTTCCAAGAAAAAAAAATAATATATATATAGCATATATAGGATATAATATGCCATAACTGAATTCAATGATATCGATATCAGTATATCTGATATTAAAAATAATCAAATTTGAGAAAGATAAAAAGAAAAATAAAATCCCAGGTATTGCCAGAAAAAATCGTTTAATTTTCGATAATTTAATCGGATTAGGGAAATTTATGCAAAAAAGAAGCCAAAAATAGACCAATAAAGCAGCTGAGGCAAAATCTACACGCAAGAATAGTGTCGATAACTTTAAATTTGAGACCTCATTTTCTAAAAAATTACTGCTCATCCAAATTATGATCCAAAGGACAGTAATGAAAAAAAGTCTATTAACTTTACGTTTAGAATTTTTAAAATATGCGAAAACACCCAAATTTAAAATAGTAATTAAGATGACTATTGTTAAAATCCGACTTATCGCCATTGCATTATTTATAATTTATTATTATAATAAAATAATTACTTTGATTATACCAGAATTAATAAAAAAATGGAAGATAAAAAAGTAGACTATAATATAGAATATGCACATATCTACAGCGATTGTCTTTTTGGGTATGAACAAAGGGAGAGTATTAAAGTTTTAAAAAAATTAATTATTGAATTGGAGAGAAGCCATAAAAGTTATTCATTATCAATACTCATAGACGAGTATAATCCTTCGATACATAGATTAAAAATAGATGATTTTATCAAACTATTAGATAAATTAGGAGCGTTGCCGAATTTTATCGAATTTGAATCGAATCTAACTAAAGAAAAAGATATCCTCCTTGAAAAAATGAGAAGTAAAACAAAAAATGAATATCATAAGTACATCGCTTCGCATAATAAGTTACCCTGCTCTTTTTTAGTAGCTATATGGTACTTGAGAAGATTAGGAATATTTGAAAATATAAATATTGCGCTAAAAAACTTAAACAATAACGCGCCGTTTATTGGAAAAAGAATAATCACCATACTTCCTGAAAAATACAGGGCAATAGAAAAAAAAACGTTACAAATAATTGAATGCAGCGAATATAAAAGCTGCCTTCCAAAAATAAATCACATTTTCTTCCCTACGGTTAATAAAAGCGACATAACCATGGAAAAAATCAAAGAGAAACTATGAATTGAAAAAGGTCTGGATTATCTTATAATTCTCCAGACCTTTTTTTATATTACGCTCTTATTATGTCCTCCCATTCCTTTTTACATGTACAGGATAATTGATCAAAAACTTTAAGATCGCGGGTTAAATTATATTCCTGCAAAATATTCATTACTTCTTTCGAACATTTGCTGCAATTATAAGGTACAGCGATTGGGGGAGGCTCGTCCTCAAAACTCCCAATATGAACATATCCTAAATCATGAGCGCGCCGAATTACCTCCATAATGCTCCAAAGCCACGGCGGGCGGAAATTTCCTCTCTCATACTCTTCGGCCATTTTCGTATTTTCTTGAATAAACGCGCATGACAATGAAACAATAGATGCGCCTTTTTCAAAAGAATATTGAATCGTTCTTACCGCTTCTTCAATCGCTTCCCTTTCAGACAAATAAAGCGGTTTTAGAAAAACATAAACAAATAACTTCCCTTTATAGGATAATATAACATCAGCCGCTTTATTAAAATCATTCCTACTGAATCCTTTATTGACAGAAGCATTTCGAATATTATCATCTTGGCATTCCAAACCAATACCTACGGTTAAATTTTTTTCGCCTAATACTCTTTTTAGGACAAGGAATCTTCCCGCGGTTATAAATTCCGGCCTGGACTCAACCATAAGTTCGCGAATCGAAGGATTCTGTGCTATTATTTTACATATGCCGTACTGGGCGTCTAAAGAAATTTCCTTCTCATTAAAAAAACTTCCCCCATTATAAATATACAGCTTTTCGCACCTTTGTGTCTTAGTCATTAACAGCGATAGTTTGCATAATGCGATTATATCGCGAGATGAATAATTATAGCTATCATTGACCTTGTCCAGTTTACTTTTGAATCCGCACATATAACATCCACCCGTTTTTTTCGACCAGGAACATCCTTTCCCAGGCAAAAGCAGGATAAGACGAGGCACGGGATAAACTTTTTCAATATCAAAAATTTTGTCTACATAATAAAATTTTTCTCCTTGACTTAAAATTTTGATAATATATTCAGCTGCTGCTTTTCCAAACATGAAATTAATAACCGCTATTAACGGATATATTAAAGCTATCATTTCTTACCTCATATCTTTACTAAATTTTTCCAATGCCTCGTAAAAACTTTTCCGTAAAACGGATTTTGCCAAACCAATAAAACGCCGTAATTCAAACTGGACGGATCCTCAAAATAATCAGGTAAGGCTTTAATAAATTTTAAATCTGCTCTACTAATATAGAGCTCTAACTCAGGGTCAAGATATCTTCCATGATTATTTTTAGCATGAACATACTCTTCAATCGAAAATTGATCTTCGTGTTTATAATACAATGGAACCCTGCTACCGATAAAAATCTGGCGAAAATTATTTGCGATAATAAAAATCCTCACCGCTTCCAAAAGCAAAGCACCTGTATTTCGAGGCGCTTTCTGGTGCACAGTCAGCGCTATCCCGTATAAATCACCGCCATTTGGATTATGGGAATTTTTCATAAACCCATTATCGGTAGCCTCAGCCCATGTAGGAATAGGCGCGACAATGTTATAGTCCATTCTTTGGGTAACAACTATGCCAACAACTTTTTTGTCGGATATTGCCACAAATGTCCCGTCGAGGTAGGTTGCAAATCTAGTCCTGTACATATCTTCGCTTGCCCAAACTTCCTCCGGCCAAACCTCGTGATCAAGCCTGACCACTGCTTGCAAATCATCCATTTTTGCTTTTCTTATGTTTGCTTTTTTCATGACTATTCCCTTCTAAAAAATGTTTAAACTAAGCTGTAAAAAATCCCTTAACCTTTGATCTTCGATTTTCAAAGATCCCTAAAGATCAACTTATCAGTATTTTAGCAACATATTTATAAAAATGTCAAAAGGCCAAAAGTAAAATCCGCCGAAAGTAAAATCTGTCAAACACAAATCTGCAAACGATTGCCAGCTGAATAAATTTAGTGTACCATGGGGATATGAAAATTTTATTTAAAAAAATTCAACTTCCAAAATTAGCGCAAAAAATAATTTTATATCTTTCTTTATTTTTATTAGGGATCTTCTTAACCTATACACTTATTATTCCCTGTTTATTGTTTAATAGTAATA
>JAZDNE010000144.1:0-3327 GCA_043800235.1 bacterium
CATAAATACGACAATAATTTAATTGCTTTATTGTTTTCTTGTTTTTTTGTTTTCTTGAGCGCGCCATTTCCAAAAATATTTTATCCAACTCGAAATATGGATCCATGTCGTTTTATGACGCAAAGCTTTAAGACCTTTAGATTTTTGCGATAATCTTTCATCCATATGAATAACCTTAGCATCCGCCAAATAATAAATTTTCCAGCCCGCCAGTTTAAATCTTCGGCACAAATCCGTATCTTCAAAAAACAATAAAAATCGCTCGTCAAAACACCCTGCCTCATCAATCGCTTTTTTTCTTACCATCAAGCAAGGTCCAAAAATCCAATCTTCTATTTCCTGATTCTTTTTATGGTCAAAATCGCCCATCTCAAACCGCGCTAATTCTTTTTTTACAAACGATAAATACTGCAAAAAAGCAAGCCTTCTGCAGACTGGCGTAAAAAATTTGTAAAATCTCATGCAGGACGGCTGAATTGTCCCGTCTGGATTTAAAAGCTGCGGTCCCAAAATCCCTATCTCCGGATGCGCTTCCATAAACGCGCGCATTTTTTCAATCGCCCCTTCAAGAACCATAACATCAGGGTTTAAAATCAAAACATATTTTCCTCGAGCCGTTTTTATTCCCGCGTTATTTCCTCCTCCATAGCCTTTATTTTCGGCAAGTTGTATAAATTTTACTTCCGGAAAATTTTTAAAAAGCATATCTTTTATGCCATCATTTGAATCATTGTCAACAACTATAATTTCATATCGAAGATCATTATTTTTATTTGAAGCAAGCGCCGCCTTCAAATTATTGATGCAAACTTTAACAAGATCTCTGCATTTGTAGTTTACAATTATAATAGATAAATCCATTTATTAAACAAATTAGCGCTAATACTATGACGAATTATTACGAAACACGGATTCGTGATTCGTGTTAATTAGTCATAAATTAGTGTTTATTCGTTCTAAAACCATTTTTCTATCTCACTTGGATTAATTTTCCTATTCCCCATAATCCATCGCCTCTTTTCCCTCATCACCCGAATTTTTTTCAACGCGTCAAACCATGCTTTAAATGTATTCCACTCAAAAATCAACTCATATATAAATTTCTTTCCTTCATACCATAATACAACAAAATTTAATTTCGGCAAATTTTTTACCAACAAAAAAAGTTGATTTCGCTGCGAATGGTAATTGGCAAATTTTGATTTATTTTTCCTGTTTAACGCCGAAAAAAAATCACTCTTTCGCCCAGTCGCATCTTTCGCCGTTCTCTTATGATACGCCACAACCGGCGCCGTAAAACTTTTCCATCCGCGCCAGCGCATTCTGTATGCCAAATCAACATCTTCTTTATAACTAAAAAAATCTTCATCAAAATATTCAAATTTTTCGTCTATTGTAGAGACGCAATTAATCGCGTCTTTACATACCATTTTTACATCTTCCAGCGCGCTCATTCTATAAATAGGCACAGCTCCAGAAACCCCAAAAACTTCCTCTATCTTATCATATTGTCCATTATCCTCTTCCCCCTGCCCTTTTTCAATAACCCTTTGCGACTTAAAAATCTTAAAACCAGCGCTATCTATTATTTTACATTCATTTTTTAGCAACTCATAATCAATTTTTCCAATTTCATTTTTATCATTCCGACCGACATCATCGCTTCCTATCGACGACGAAACGGACAAATCCCTTACATTTTTAAATATTTCATCCCTCGCGCTCATTAGTTTCCCGCTCGCGGATCCGCATTTAGGATTCGCATCCATAAACTCTATAATTTTCTCAAAAAATTCAGGTCTCAAAATAATATCCTGATTCAAACAACAAATATACTCAATATTTCCCCCTTTTTCAAAGGTGGATAAAGGTGGATTTTTTCCTCGCATCACTTCCCTAATCCCCAAATTGTGCCCCCCCGCGAATCCGACATTTTTTTCCAAAAAAATAGTTTTAACCTCAATCCCATTTTTTTTAAAAATCTCCGCCCATTTCTCAATATATCCCCTTGTCCCGTCGCTTGATCCGTTATCTATAATTAAAACCGAAAAATCCATAAAATTTTGCGCCAAAACAGACGACAAACACGGCGAAAGATATTTTTCGCCATTAAACGAGACCAAATTGACTGATAACTTCGGCATACTTTTAATTCCCTCTCCTTCAAAAGGAGAGGTCTGGTGAGGTTTTAAAAATTAGCGCCAGTTTAAAAATATAACATCCACAAAGATGAGCTTTACAATAATTTCATAACGGACTCTTAATATTCCTAATCGCAGGATTTGTAATATGCGTATAAATTTGCGTTGTCCTTATGTTCTGATGTCCTAAAAGTTCTTGCACATACCGCACATCAACGCCGTTCTCAAGTAAATGCGTAGCAAAGCTATGTCTTAGACTGTGAAATGTCGCATCTTTTTGGATGCCCGCCTTTTTTAAAATGTTTTCAAAAACTTTCTGCACTGTTGTTGTTGTTAATTTTCCGCCTCTATTACTTTCAAAAATAAAATTATTTCCAAGTTTTCCTGCTATTAAATTTTGAATATCCAAAATCATTTTTTCAGGAAATACGGTAATTCTATCTTTTTTGCCCTTTGCTTCCTTAATATGAATAGTTAATTCAGCAATATTTATGTCTTTAACTCGCATATTTACTACTTCACTTACTCGTAAACCCGCGCCATAAGACAAAGCTATAATTAGCCGATGTTTATTATTGCTAATATTGGAAATAATTTTTTCAATTTCCGTTCGCGATAAAATAACAGGCAATCGTTTGTTCGTTTTCGCGAATTTCAAATCAATTTTATCCTGAGACTTTATAACCTCGCGATAAAAAAACTTAATCGCGTTAAGAGCTAAGTTTATGGTTTGAGATGAATTACCCTTGTCCTGCCTATTTAATAAAAAACATTTAATAGCTTCACTCTTTTCAGATATTTTATTTTGTTTAGCGAATATTAAAAAATCTTTGATATAAAACAAATAACTTTTAATAGTTTTAGGACTATAGTTTTTTAATTTTAACAATTCTTCAATTTTTTTTAATAGATCTACATTATCTTGTCTTTCCATATAAAATTTGCTATAATTAAAGCATAAATAATTCCTTGTATAAATAATAACATAAGTTTGCATAACATACAAATTATTGTTATTATTAAATAAAAAGTTTGCATAATAACCAGTTGAGCAAAATAACGCTTCGCTCACTTTGGCTTTGTTCTCGCTTTGCTCGAACTTTCGCCAAAGCGCATTTTGCTCAATGGTAGGATATGTTTGCTCAAAGAAGCCAAAGGCTCTCTGCCTTACTTCGCTCAACACCGG
>JAZDNE010000032.1:0-2010 GCA_043800235.1 bacterium
TGAAAATATTTTAAATAGTAAGCCCAGAAAATCATTAGGTTATAAATCCGCAAAAAAAGTTATGATTGAAAATAATTTATTAATTAAAAATAAAAAAATCCCGAATGAAAAAATTGCACTTCGGGGGTGAATTCGGGATATCGGTAATCTTCTGATACATTCGTCTCTCACTGGAACGAATATCTCTAATTCTCGCCAGCTGTTCTTCAAAATAGTCTTTGCCAAATATAGTATTGGGATTTTTTAACCGCTCGTCGTCCATCGTAAAACCTTTGATGATATATTCCTTTAATCTTTCCGTTGCCCAAATGCGAAACTGCGTCGCCTGCGCACTATTTACCCGATAACCAACGGAAATAATAGCATCAAGATTGTAAAACTTTGTTTTATAATTTTTACCGTCTTCGGCAGTTATTTCCAAAATGGAAATAACTGTTTTTTCATCCAACTCCCCACTTTCAAAGATATTGGTTAAATGCTTATTGACGGCGGGAATACCAACATTAAAAAGCTCAGCTATTCTTTTTTGCGTAAGCCAAATATTTTCATCGCGCAAAAAAATTTCCACTTTTACCTTGCCGTTTGGGGTGGTATATAACAAAAATTCCGTAAAACTATTGTTAGAAACGATTTTTCGATTATTTTTTTTCATAATAATTTTTGGTTACCTCATATAAACATTAACAGGAACATAATCTTTCACATATTCGGGAACTGTCTCGCGAAAACCGTTTAATTCTTTATATTCCGCCATAGTAAAACCAGCATATTCTCGCGGAAATCGCTTATTATTTATTTCATTTCTAAAATATTCATTGGACACATACGCTTTTAAGTAATTTTTGATATGCCCGACATATTTGCTTTCGGGCTTGTAGATTGAAATAAACTTTTCGCATTCTTCTTCTAATTTTTCGTCTTTGGATTTGAAAACATCAATCAAACCGAAAGCTCGTTCTAAAAATTCGCGCCAAGAAATACGGCGATCAAGATTTTCGCTCTTGCGAATTTTTAAAATAAATTTTGATTATTTCCCCCCTTAATAAGGGGGGATGAAGGGGGTTTTGTAAATAATTTTTTTTACGGAAGCTATGCCATCCACCATTTCACAAAATGTAAAACTTGGCGGTCGTTTTTGATTGATGTTCGAACATTTTTTGAGCAAAACCCTAAATTTGAATTATGAAATCTAATTACAAACTACGAAATGCAAATACTCGGTTGTTTTATTCGCTGTAAAATTTCTATTTTCTGACTTATCCGCCTTAAAACGATTATATTCTTTCATAAAATTTCCGTATCTTCCTCGCAAACTCATTATTTCTTTGATGTCATTCAGAGTCATTAAGCCTTCATTATTATAGCTTAAAAATATATATTTTGCTTTTGCCTTCAAAATTAAATCTTTAAAGGCTTTTTTTACTTGTGTTCTTGAACAATAAAGCGATTTTTGATTTTGATACTCTCGCAAGCCAGTTTTTCCGTGAATTTTGGGATTATCATATTTTGCGATAGTTTCAAGTATATGATAATTTGTCGCGTATTGCCGATGATTATATGGCGGGTCTAAATACAAAATATCGCCCTTAACTTTCCCCGCTACCTCATTTATATCCTTGTTAAAAACTTCGTGGTCTTGATCGTTTAATATAAGTTCAGCTGGTTTCAAGATTAAACTATTTTGAGCTGTCTTTTTTAGCTTTTTTAGAAAAGCGCCATATACGGAAGCCGTATTTGCGTATTTATCAATTGACTCAACTAAACTTGCAATCAAAAAATAGTATTCGTCATCAGAAATTAAATTTTGCTCTTTCCAACTCTCAATTTTTTTGCGTATTGCGTCGCAACGCATTCCGTTTTCATCTGAAAAATATTGTCGCGATTCTTCTTTGTCTTTTGTTCCGCCAAGACAATAATTTTTATAAATAAATCCTTTTATACCTTTTAAATCTGATAAATAATTGCAGACAAAATTTTTCCTATTTTTTACATCAATGCTTTTTAAATCAG
>JAZDNE010000038.1:0-6669 GCA_043800235.1 bacterium
TTTTTCCAGAAGCTCTTTTAATTGCATAAAATTTATGCTAAAATTAACAATATCGAACCAACGGAATTATTATAGTATATATTCGCACAATATACAATTTAATCCACTAATTACGAAGTAAACTCGCATAATAACTAGTTATGTGAAATAAAATTCTTTTTTCTTTTTTAAATTTACTTTTTTAATAAGGAAAAATAAGTTTTTTTATCTATTTATATAGGGGTATAGGGTGTTTTTTTCTGCCCACAAAGGGGCAGAAAAAAACGATTAAATAACTTATTTAATATTAAATTTATGTTTTGGTTCACAAAGAACAAATATAAGAATTCTCTAGAAGCAAACAATTTGATTCATGATGCTTTAGCTATGGGTGTTTGTGACAAATATATCAAAAAGGATAATCTTGAAAATGATGAGTATGGTCTTTTGTTGTTAGCCAGATCCCTAAACTGGCTTATTCCCAGACAAGATTATAATTTTGATAATGATATGGAAAAAATAGGCAATGAAAATTTTAAAAATCGACTGAAGGAAGATGAGGATAAAATTTTTATCAAAGGGCTTGAAATTGTTAATTCCGATTCCGTTTTAGAAAAATTAATTAATCACTATGTTGCATACCATATTTATCTTTTAAATACTTTGTTTCCAAAAAATACAGAAGAAAAATTTCCAGGCATCATAAGAATGAGAAAAATTTTATTCCAAACGACAGAAAATGAGCCAGATATAAAATCCCCTGAATTTAAAGAAAACTACAAAGAATTATTTGTTAAATTTAATGAAGAATATGGTAAATACGGCAAGGTATTGAAAGAAGATACGATTACTGCCTTGTTTTCACAAATTCATTAAATTTCATGCTTTTTCTCATTCTATTCCAAAAAGATTTATTTAGATGCTCCTTGAATCGCAAAAAACGATTTAATTAAAGTAACTTTTAAAAAAATGAACAATCTCCAAGAAATATCTAGTCAACCTGATTACAATGCAAAAGCCAGCTCTTTTAGCAGGTCGATTATAACCACATTTATAATTTCACTTGTTTATTTAATATTTACCACTTCTAACCACATAAATTGGCTCGGCATAGTTGTATTTCTTTTTGTAGGCTTATTTATTTCATCAATAGTTATTGCCATGCCATTTTTTATGATAAAAAGGCTTTTTCCAAAAATCTCTATTATTATTACCATTGTTAGTATTATCACGACTTTCTATGTTACCAAAATTATTTTTGATTGGTCTTTCGACCAACCAAATAAAACCACAACAACATCTACTTTGCCCAATAAGTTTGCCAGCGATGCAGCACTGTTCAAAGAATCATTAACAAAATTTGGCGAGGCTTCTGACATGACAAACTCATCTGATAGAAACGCCTCCGATGAGCAAACAGCAAAAGTCCTAGCTTTAACATTGACAAGTGCGGAAGATAGTAAAAAAGTTAGTGATGAATTTTTAGATTATTTACACAAAGATTTGAAAAGTAATTATCGTGAAAAATTTTCAAAATCACAGCAGTTATATTATGAAGGATTAAGTCAATCTAAAAATAATGACACAATTGAAAGTGAAAGTGTAAAAAAACAAATTGAAGCAGGGAAATTAATGAGCGAGTGGCTTAATTGGTGGAAATCAAATGATAAAAAAATTATCGATAAGATTTTTTAAAATTATATGAAAGCAAAAATATCGATAACTGAACAAAATGCTGAAATTGAAGCTAGCCAGGAAGAAGTTTCAGAATTTTTAGAGAAAGTTATACCAAACTTTGTAATAGAGGGTGGCGGTATTTTAGCTGATACGGTTCGCTTTTGGAGATGGAAAAATCAAATAAATATCATTAAAAAGGCAAAAATCATAGTTGAAAATAGCAAACTAGATAAAAAGCAAGTACCTTTAAAAATTTTATTGCCGATAATGGAAAATTCTTCCCTAGAAGAAGATGAAATAATTCAAAATAAGTGGGCAAATATTTTAGCAAACGCTATAACGGCATCAAGGGATATCACTCCGAATTATGCGGAAATACTAAAAGAACTTTCAGTTCTTGAAGTTGTTATACTCGATCAATTATTTGATGAATCAAGCAAAGAGAATGATTATGAGAAAAGAAAACAGTTACAGTTTGGTAAGCAAAAAATATCAGAAATATTTAAGTTATCTAGTGAACAAGCAGATTTAATAATAGAAAATCTTTACAGATTAAATTTGTGCCAAGCCCCTGCTGGGCATGGTATCGCTGTCGGGCAATATAAGTTTGCCCTTAGAACAACAGAGGTTTTTGAATTTACTACATTTGGATATTATTTTGTGCAGGCTTGCAAATGGGAACAATAAGGAGTTTTTGCTTTTGGGCATTCACCCCTGACCCCTCTGCCCAAAATCAAAAATGAAAAAACTTATTTATCATTTAGAACAAAAGCAAATTTAAAAAAGAAAAAAGAATTTTACATCACATAACAAGGCATATCCGGTTCAAAAATTTTGCACTTTATAATAAATTAAGGAAAACAAAATTTTCTCTCCCAAATTTTTCTTACGGCTACGCCTTCAGAAAAACTTCGGATATGCCTAACGTTAGCTGAAATATTCCTTTTCTTTTTTGGGCTATCGCCCAATTGTTTTAAAAAATTTTCAAATTTCTTTTTTAATTATAGAGGGGAATAAGGTGTTTTCTCCGCTCCGCTACGAAAACGATTTATTTATAAGGGGAAAAATGTAATAATAAAAATATGACAACTACTGCATCAAGACAAATGACAACTGGAAAATCTTTTGAGTATGCTTTGCTTGTTCAATTTGAAGAAAAATTGAAAGACAAAACAAATCTCGAAGTTATCAAAAATTCTTCTTTTGAAATTGCAAAAGGCTGTTTTGAAAATGTGAGCGAAACAGAAAAGAGCGATTATCTACTCACTGCTAGTTTTGCAGTCAATTTTTTAATGGACATAGAGCCACGCCTCACAAACGATATTGGCGAAGACGATATTCTGCAACTTGAAATTTTATCAGATCAACATGGAAAGTCAGGCGATGTTAGAGATGTTTTAGCAATTCGTTTATTGCAAAAATGGGAAATTGGAGTATCAGCTAAAAACAATCATCATGCAGTAAAACATTCCCGACTATCTTCAAATATTGATTTTGGCGAAAAGTGGCTTGGAGTAAAAACATCAAAAGAATATTTTGAAACAGTAACGCCTATTTTTAACAATTTGGAAAAAATTAGAAAAGAAAGCGGCGCAAAGAAAAAATGGAGTGATTATCATTCATCAATCTATATTCCAATTTTAAAAGCCTTTATTAAAGAACTGAAAAATCTATACAAAAAAGATTCTAAAAAAGTAGCGTCTAATCTAGTCGCATACCTTGTTGGAAATAAAGATTTTTACAAAGTTATTAAGGGCAAAAATAGTGTAGAAATACACGCTTACAATTTGAATGGAACATTAAATTTACCTTTTGACGACATTCTTCCAAAATACAAAACACCAAAAGTTCCATTGCCAACAGAAATTGTTGATATTTGTTTCAAAACCGATAGTCAAACAACAGCAATAGTAACCATGAATAATGATTGGACTCTTTCTTTTCGTATTCATAATGCAAGTTCTAGGGTTGAATCGTCTTTGAAATTTGATATTAATCTTTTGAAATCACCGAAAAAATTATTTAAAAACACACTAAATATTAGTCACGAATAATTATGAAAATAGCTTCATTGTTTACAGGCGCAGGAGGACTTGATCTAGGCTTTGAAAAAGCTGGTTTTCATGTCGTCTGGGCAAATGAATATGACCCAACTATTTGGGAAACTTTTGAACACAATTTTCCAAAAACAAAACTTGATAAAAGAAGTATTGTTGATGTTCCCGCTTCTGAAATTCCTGATGTTGACGGAATTATTGGCGGACCACCTTGTCAAAGTTGGAGTGAGGCTGGAGCTGGGCGTGGAATAAATGACAAGCGAGGAAAATTATTTTATGACTATATTCGTTTGTTAAAAGAAAAACAACCTAAATTTTTTCTTGCAGAAAATGTGTCAGGAATCCTTCATCCAAAACACAAGGAAGCGTTTGAAAATATAATAAAGGAATTTGAAAATGCTGGATATAATATTTCCTGCAAATTATTGAATGCAAATGATTATGATGTTCCTGAAGATAGATTGCGCGTCATTATTGTGGGATATAATAAAAAACTAAAGAAAAAATTTGAATTTCCAGAACCGCAAAAATATAAACCTGTATTGAAAGACGCTATTTATGATTTACGTTTAGCAAAACCTGCTTTAGATAAAAATAAAACAAATGGCGATGTATTAAAAATCCCAAATCACGAATATATGAATGGAGGTTTTTCTTCAATTTATATGTCGCGAAATCGCGTTCGCTCATGGGATGAACCCTCTTTCACAATTCAAGCAGGAGGTCGTCATGCTCCACTTCATCCACAAGCCCCAAAAATGAAATTCATTGAACAAAACAAAAGAATTTTTGTTCCCGGGAAAGAGCATTTATATCGCCGTTTATCTGTTCGTGAATGTGCAAGAATTCAAACATTTCCTGATGATTTTATTTTCAAATATCGTGATATTGCTGACGGATATAAAATGATTGGGAATGCTGTTGCTGTAAATTTTGCTCATCATTTAGCAAAAAAAATATATGAAGATCTCAAAAATTGTAGTTGAAAACTATCGATCAATTCAAAAAACAGAAATTTTACCAGATAAATTTTCTGTTTTTGTGGGACAAAATAATCATGGCAAAACTAACTTTTTTGAATCAATAGAATGGTTTTATACCGCGAAATCATCCAAAGCAGACGAGCATTTTAATAAAGATGAAACAAATAAAATATCCGTAGAAATATTTTTTGAAGATGTTGTCGAATCTGACATTGAAAAATTAACTACTGACGCAAACAAAACAAAAATAAGAACGATGCTTGGCGAGCATAAAAATTTTTCTGTTTTGAAAACTAGTACGGATCATAAAAGAAAATATTTTGTTAATGGCGAAGATAAAGGCAATCCGTCTGGTTTAGACACGGCTATAAATGAATTTTTACCAAAATTAGAATACGTGAATACAAAAATATGTCTTGACGACGTTTCAAAGTATAAAGACAAAAATCCAATAGGCACAATGCTATCAGGAGTTTTAACTGCGATTATTGAAAATTCTCAGGATTATATAGATTTTAAAGCACAGTTTTCAAAATTATTTGATAGTGACTCCTCTGAAGTACGACAAGAATTAGACAAGTTGGGAACAAAAGTTGAAATATATTTGCAAAAGCAATTTCCAGACGGTACAAAAGTTAAATTCGGAGTTAATCCTCCAAATTTTAACGACTTGCTAAAAAGTTTTGACACAACAGTTGATGACGGTATTGAAACAAAGGCGGAAGATAAAGGCGATGGAATGCAAAGAGCTATAATGCTATCAATTATTCAGGCATTCGCAGATTATAGAAAAGAAAAGAGCGGTGGCGGAACATTTCTATTTTTAATTGACGAGGCAGAATTACATTTACACCCTTCAGCCCAAAGAGCGTTAAAAAAAGCTTTGATTGATATTTGCACAACTGATCAAGTTTTTATCAATACTCACTCATCAGTTTTAGTGGTAGAAGATAACGAATGTCAAAAAATTTTTAAAGTAGAAAAATCAAATAAAATTACCGACATAGCAGAGGTCGGAGAAGCGGGGAAAATTGATGTCGTTTTTGATTTATTAGGCGGTAGTCCTTCCGATCTTCTTTTGCCAAGAAATTTTTTAATCGTCGAGGGCAGAAGTGAATTTGAATTTATAAATAGCATAATCAAACGTTTTTATATTTCAAAATACAAAGGAATAAAAATAATTTTTGCAGGTGGCGATATTGACGAGCAAGAACCAAGTTTACTAGCCGTCCATAAACTTTTTGTGCCATTAGCGGGATCGGATAATCCGATCTATAAAGACAAGGCCGTAGTGTTGATTGATAAGCCAAACAGCGCACAACAAACAAAATATGATCAATTCAAAACTGGCTACCCATATTTATTTGAAAACAAGCAGGTTTTTGAATTAGATGTTGAAACTCTTGAACAGTATTATCCAAATGGACACAAAAAGAAAAAAGATGAGATAGAAGCGAATAAAAAAGTAGGATATGCAAAAGAGGTTGCTATGAATATCACAAAAGAACAATTTGAATCAGAAATGATAATTATATTTAATGCAATAGAAACCGCTAATACAAAAGGATTTAATCCGAATTAGAACTACAATAAGGAGTTTTGGATTTTGGGCATTCACCCCTAACCCCTCTGCCCAAAATCCAAAACAAAAAAACTTATTTATTATTTAGAATAAAAGCAAATTTAAAAAAAGAAAAAAGAAAGAATTTTACATCACATAACAAGGCATATCCGGTTCAGGAATTTTTCACATTTATATAATTCAAGGTAAGAAAAATTCCTTCTCCCAAATTTTTCTTCCACTTCGTTCCAAAAAAACTTCGTATATCCCTAACGTTGAGCAAAATAACGCTTCGCTCACTTTGGCTTTGTTCTCGCTTTGCTCGAACTTTCGCCAAAGCGCATTTTGCAAAGTGGTAGGATATGTTTGCTCAAAGAAGCCAAAGGCTCTCTGCCTTACTTCGCTCAACACC
>JAZDNE010000067.1:0-14839 GCA_043800235.1 bacterium
GGGTGGCGTAAATAATCAAATGCGCCGCCTAATAGCGGGGGATAAAAATACTTAAAACTACAGGAGGATGGATGTTTAACAACATAGAAGAAACTGTAGCTATTAAACTTTATGAGGAACACCTTTTGAAGTTATGGGAAGAATTATTTAGTGATGATTTTTCGCAACCAATCGAAATTTCGATGGATGAGGCATTATATCTTTCCAAACTTAAATAAAGGTCAAAATTTAATTTGAGCATTGCGCGTCAAGGATGGATAATTATTTGGGGGGATCCATCCTTTTTTTATTTGAAAAAAAGTATAAATAGTGTATAATAACTTCAAGAAATAAAATAATACAAATTTATATTTGCGAAGACTATGATTATTTCTATCGTAAACCAAAAAGGCGGCGTTGGAAAAACAACAACCGCGGTAAATTTATCCGCTTATCTTGCGAAATTAAACAAACGAGTTCTTTTGATTGATCTCGATTCGCAAGCTAACGCGTCTTCAGGCATAGGAATAACTGACGAAAACAACATAAATACTTACGACATTCTCATAAATAGCCGCTCGGCTGAAAGCGCTATTAAAAATACTTCAATCGAAGGGTATCATATTATACCTTCTCATATATCTCTGGCAGGGGCATCCGTTGAATTGATCAATCATCAAAATAGAGAATACAAACTATCGCAAGCTATAAATAATCTTAAAGAAATTTATGATTATATTTTTATTGATTGCCCCCCTTCGTTATGCCTTTTGACCATAAATGGGCTTGTGGCGTCAGACAAAGTTTTAATACCAGTGCAATCAGAATATTATGCTCTTGAAGGACTTGGGCAACTATTAAACACCATAGGTTTAGTGCAAAATAATTTAAAACCAGAGCTCGAATTGATGGGCGCGATAATCACTATGTTTGATTCAAGAAATAGATTAAGCAAAGATGTGTTGGAAGAATTATACCAATACTTTCCGGGAAAAATTTTTAAAAGCGTAATCCCTCGAAGCATTCGACTCGCTGAAGCGCCCAGTTTCGGGAAACCGATTGCTGAATACGAGCCTGAATCAAAAGGCGCAAAAGCCTATGAGCGACTGGCAAGAGAAATACTTGAGATGGAATCATAAATCACGAATCGTAAATTATAAATTAGCGACTGAATTTTATTTAAAATTTAAAACTTAAAAATTTTCCGCAAAATATCTTTCATGGCAAAAAATGGACTTTTCGGACAATTTTTTAAAATTTGTAATTTAAATAATTATACTATGTCTATTTCTCACAAAGGTCTTGGACGAGGACTTGGATCGTTAATCCCAAACAAAATTAATCCTGCTATAGATGCAGACGCAATGCGTGGCGCCGCAATAAATGAATGTCAAAAAATGAATAACGACTTTGCGGAGACAGAAAATCGCGATATTCAATTCGCAAACATTGATACAGCTAAAGGACTGCGCGTAATAGATGTCCCGATAGAAAAAATCGCGCCGAATCCTTACCAGCCGCGCGTCAATTTTGATTATGAATCTTTAGAAGAATTGATAAAATCGATCAAAGAACACGGCATACTTCAACCTTTGGTTGTTTCAAAAACTGCTGGCGATGGATATGAACTTATCGCGGGAGAAAGAAGACTTCGCGCCGCTAATTTAGCTGAATTAAAAACTGTCCCAGTAATTGTAAGAGAAGCTGACAATCAAAAAAAATTAGAATTGGCTCTAATTGAAAATATTCAAAGGAAAAATTTGAATGCGATAGAGGAAGCAAACTCTTATAAAAGATTAGCGACGGAGTTTAATTTAACGCAAGAAGAAGTATCAAAAAAAACAGGCAAAAGTCTTGCCGTAATCGCCAATACTTTAAGACTTCTAACTTTGCCGAAAGAAATTCAGGACGCGCTTTTGGAAGGACGGATAGATAAAAGCGCGGCAAGAACGATCGCCGGACTTGATTCAGAAGAAGAACGGCTAAATCTTTTTCATGAATTGATTGAACGAGGAATAAATGTGAGACAATTAGAAAATTATGTAAAGCGAAAAAAAGCGACTCGCTATGGGAAAAAAATTTCCCTAATTGATGCTGACACGGAAGAAAAAAAAGATATGTTGCAGGCAATGCTCGGAACAAAAGTTTTAATTGATAAAAAAGGAGGAAAAGGAAAAATTGGAATAGAATTTTATTCGGAAGAAGAATTATCTTCTCTTGTAAATAAAATTTGTAAATTAGGATAAATTAAAAGGGACTAAAAAAACGATTTAATTTATTTAGTGTAAAATCAAGTTATTATGACTTTAAATAATGTAAAAACTAATCATAAAATTATCCGTGGCGATTCAAGGCAAATGAAGGAATTAGCTGATAATTCTGCGCATTTAGTAATAACATCGCCGCCATATTGGCAATTAAAAGATTATGGGACAGACGATCAAATCGGATATAACGATAGCTACGAAAATTATATCAATAATTTAAACTTAGTTTGGCAAGAATGTTATAGGGTATTAAAAAATGGCTGTCGTTTATGCATTAACATCGGCGATCAATTTGCTCGTTCAGTTTATTATGGCAGGTATAAAATAATTCCAATCAGAACTGAAATAATTAAATTTTGCGAGACTATCGGCTTTGATTATATGGGCGCGATTATATGGCAAAAATCAACTACAATGAACACATCAGGAGGAGCCACAATAATGGGCTCTTTCCCATATCCGCGGAATGGCATAATTAAATTGGATAAAATAATAAACCTTGGTTTTCGATATAATATTCTATGATCGTAAAATTATATTTTTTCCGATTTGAAATTTTGGCAACGGACATTTGGAAATATTTTTCAAGATACTTTTTGAAATTAATATTATTTTTATCTTTGCGGACAATTAGGAAAAAATTTATTTGCGTTTGATTTGCTTCAACGCGGTCAGAATACGAGGAATATGTACAATATTTGACAATTTCTTTTTCGATTGTTGAAATCATACTTTTTTCTAATGCTGTTTTTTTAAGTTCAAGTATGTTGATGTTGTTTTTATTTAGAATGACAATATCAGAAGGATATGCGTTGCCAAAAATAAATTGATTGTAAATAGTCGAATACTTCAGGTTATTTTTTGGATAAATATTTAAAATATTATTTAGACTGTTATATATAGCATTGTTTTGATTTTTTAAACAAAAAAGAATAAATGTTTCTAAGTCGCTTTCGGAAGAAAAAAATAATTTTTTATACAATTTATTTTTGTCCGCGATAAATTTTTGATCAACTTTTAATTTATTATATTCAGGATTATAGTCTTTAGTGGTAACTGGTTCGAAATTATTCCCATAATTTTTTATAGTTTCTGATATAAATTCACCTTCTTGATCATTAAGACATATGGAATGTAAATGTTTATTTTGTTGTAATAAACATATAAGCCTTAGAGAGAAATCTTTTCTATTTGAGTTTATTCCGCATAAATATAAATCTGTTTCATTAACACATTGCAAGTTGTTATAGTTAATGCCAATTCTATAATAGTATTTTTGACCCGGATATATTATTTTTTTGTCATAAAAGATTGGTAAAATCACATTAAACGGTCCAAAAATATTTTGATTTTTATAATTAAATTGGGATATAAAAATTGTATCCCCAGCAGCTATGTTAGACAGCCAGTTGGAATTAGTTGATCCGTATTTTTTGAATTCAATACATTCGCCTGCAAATTTAGTTGTAGTTAATATATGGTATTTCATGCTATAATACTAGCAAGAGAATATGCCATTGTCTAGTGTTTTTATGAAAAATACATATTTAATAAATCTAAGAAAAAACATAAAAAACCCTAAGAAATCAGCGCCTTCTGAATGGAAGGATGCCTTGAGTGGTATTACTATTCAAGATTGTATAGATTACATTTATAATCTAACGATAAATCGAACCTATGACGGATTTATCCGCGAGAAATCCGTAGTCAACGACGGGTTGGCTAAAATTTTTCCAGAGGTAAAATTTATTGAAAGCGATAACGATCTCGATCATGCGGGAGACATAGATTATTTTGGTTTTGTAGGAAAAAAAGCATTTGGAATACAAATAAAACCCATAACAGCAAAAGCGAACTTTGGTAATTATTCAGTTTCCGAAAGAATGAAAGTAAACTTCCTTGATTTTGAAAAAAAATATCAAGGCAAGGTATTTATTGTTTTTAGTTCAGACGGAGAAATTGGAAACGCAGAAGTCATAAAAAATATTGAAACGGAAATAAAAAGATTGAAACAATAAAAAGGAGTTTTGGGCTTTGGGCATTCGCCCCTTTAATTCCCCTCTGCGCTTCTCCCAAAACAAAAAAATTCATCAAAAATACTAAATGAAAACTAAACTCAAAATTGCCATAATTTCTTTAACTTCATGCGAGGGCTGTGAAATCGCTATTTTAAATTTAGGCGAAAAACTTTTAACGGCTTTAGAAAATGTAGAAATTGCAAGTTTTAAATATATGATAGAATCTTCCGATAAAGAAGAAAAATCGAGTTGCCGCCTTCAATCGCTCGACATAGCCTTTGTCGAAGGGAGCCCCTCGAATAAAAAAGATATAACACTCTTAAAAAATGTTAGAAAAAACGCGAAAAAAATTATCGCTTTAGGTCACTGCGCTCATCTCGGCGGCATACAAAAAATTAAAAATTATCGAGGCAAAGAAAATATTGCAAAATATGTTTATAAGCAATATACTAAAATAGAAAATAACGATGGGGGCGGGATTGATAAATATATCAAAGTAGACGGCGTTATTCCAGGATGCCCAATTACGAAAGAAGAATTTTTAAAATGCGTCAATGATGCTTTAGCGGAGAAAGAATTTGAAATAGAAGAAAATCCTGTATGCTATGAGTGCTTAAATAATGGCTATGAATGCCTTTTGCAAAAAGGCGAAATTTGCTTCGGTCCCGCGACTTTAGGCGGATGCGACGCGATATGTCTTAAAAGCGAGCAATCTTGCTGGGGATGTCGCGGATTCTTGCCTGAAATTGACGCAAAAAATAAAAATGGAGAAACAATAAATCGCAAATTGGAAAATTTAAAATCTAAATTAAAAGAAATCGCAAACGAAAAAGATATTGAAGGAGTGGAAGAAGTTTTTGGTTTGCGAAAATAACGCTCTGTAAATCTATGATTGAAGGAATTATAATAAAACAACTAAACAAATTCGAAGATAAACGAGGATGGCTTGCGGAAATTTATCGCTCTGATGAAATAAAATTAAACCCGTTAATGGGATATATAAGCATAACAAAACCGGGCATCGCGCGAGGTCCTCATGAACATAAAGAACAGTCGGATTTTTTTATTTTTTTGGGTCCGGGAAATTTTATGCTTTATTTATGGGATAATCGAAAAAATAGCCCGACATATAAAGAAAGCTCTCAAATAGAAGTTGGAGAAAAAAATCCTGTGAGCGTAATTGTTCCTTTCGGAGTTGTTCATGGATATAAATGCATTTCAGATATTCCTGCGATGAGCATAAACTTGCCTGATAAATTATACCGCGGGGAAGGAAAAAAGGAAGAAGTTGATGAGATAAGATGGGAAACAGATAAAAATTCCCCGTTTTTTATTTAAAATTATAAATTTATGATTCTTATCATCGGCTCGCGCGGCATGCTCGGACAATATCTGATAAAAATTTTTTCTAATAAACCGAATAAATTAAAAGTAATCGGCTGGGACAGGGATAATATAGACATAACAAATCAAGAGCAAGCAAATAAAAAAATAAGCGAAGTAAAACCTGATTTGATTATAAATTCAGCGGCGTATAATGATGTTGACGGATGCGAAGAAAATTATGAATTGGCTAATTCCATCAACGGTTACGCTCCTGGATATATAGCAAATATCGCTAAAAACTTAAATATTCCTATAATTCATTACAGCACAGGGTATGTTTTTGACGGAAAAAAAGGAAATTATTCCGAGAACGAAATTCCTTGCCCGCTTAGCAAATACGCAGAATCTAAATTTTTGGGAGAAAAAGAAATACAAAAATACACTGATAAATTTTATATCATAAGAACAAATCAACTTTTCGGAAATCCAAGTTTAGGCGGTAAAAAAAGTTTTATTGAATTAATGCTTGAACTTTCAAGCAAAAAAGATAAATTGCAAGTTGTATCAGATGAAATAAGCAATCCGACTTACGCAAAAGATCTTGCGGAAGCAACTTATGAAGCGATAACTAAAAAATATCCGTACGGAATATATCATTTAATAAACGACGGGTCAGCAAGCTGGCGCGACTGGGCAAAAGAAATTTTTAAAATTAAAAACATTAACATTAAAGTTGAGCCTGTGCCGTCATCAAAATTTCCGCGTCCCGCAAAACGCCCTAAAAATTCATCTCTCTTAAACACAAAATTCCAAAAACTTCGCTCATGGCAGGAAGCATTGCGGAAATATCTTGAAAATTAAAAACCCTCCAGCACTTTTTCGAAGAAGGCGCTGGAGAGTTTTTTTAGCTCAATGGTTTTGGTGAAGAATGGTGAGCATAAATCTTCCGATTCTCCATATCTATAATATACGGCAACAATGAAAATTTACTTAAAAATCGCGCTATTGTTTTCATTGTGCCACTTAATTCAACCTTAAATACGAAGGAAAATCTTGCCTCAACGATTTCTTTTTTTCCTTCCAAATTTATGATCTCAAAATGGTACTCGCCACTATCCACATGGCAAACATCCGTAAGAGCTTGCACCATAGATTCAATAATTTTCCCTTCCGGTTTCTTAAGAAAAAAATGGGTAAAATATTCTCGTAAAGTATCCCCTCTCCTCAAATTTGGAGCAAATGTAGGGTGCAGTGTCCCATTCTCATCATACAAATCTGCAATTGCGTCTGGGTCCCCTTGTTTAAGGAGAGCCAACCATTGTTCCAAACATTTTTTACTAATCCCCTTTAACTTTTCTGGGGATAAACTAATTTCCGCCGCCGCAAGCTGCCCCCCTAAAAAACCTACTATCAAACCGAATACTAATATGCAAATACTAAATCCTATTTTTAACATCTTTCCCCTCCTTTAGTTAAAGTGAAAAAATATATATAAAAAGATTTAAGCAAAAACAGCTTGCGCAAAATAATAATTTGCGCGAAATATTTTTGCTTAAACCCTAATTTTTAAAGAGCAGAATTTGAAAATTAAATTTTTTTTATACCTCCTTTATCTTAAAAACATCCGCTGTTCCTTGCTCAAGTTCGGCGAAAAACATTTTTACTTTCACATTTGGAAAATTTTCTAAAATTTTCTCTTTCGCTTTTTGCAAGTCGATGCTATGCTGTTTTAACTCTTCGTCTCTTGAATAAAATTTAATGCTATTATACGCGCCGCAAGTCTCATGATTTAAAAGATACGCTGTTTCTACTTGATGCAGTTCAGCCGATACTCCCGTATCGCGCAAAATAGAATGATCATGATTGTCTTTAGCTGGTCTTACCAAATCTAAAATCCCTCCCGCGCGCGTTATTAGATCGCAATCAACATCCAAATTTTTAATAAATTCCGCGATGTAATTGCGTCCGTCTTTTCTCTGATGAAGACGAAAATCCTGACAAGTTATTAAACAAGCGTGGCATCTATGCATAATATTTTTTATAAATTCCAAATTTCAAATTATTCTAATTCAAATCCAAACTTTCAATACTCGAAAATTTAAAATTTGACATTAATTTGAATTTTGGAACTATGGACATCACACTATGAAAGCGCGCTTAGAAATGGCAAAAATTGATGAGTTACGCAGTTTTGGAGCGAGTAAAAATTTGAGGTGTATCCGTTGATACAGTGAAAATTTTTACTCGTGAAAAACAAGTAACTCGCGATTTTTGGCATTTATGGAGCGCGAAGTCATGGTGTGATGTCAATAACTATTATGTATGACTAATAATTATAATTCAACCGCTTTAAATACTATGTTTTGGATTTATACAAATTTATCGCCGACTTTTTAATATCCGCCTCTGCCGCTTTTTCATCAAATTTAACTTTGCCAACTCCGCTTTCTAACCAGCTTTCAACTCGTTTTCTCGCGGTCATCGCCGGTTCGACATTTGGCTCCTTTTCAACAAGCTCCGCTCCGGCGGAAATAATTGTTATTTTGTTATTTTTTACTTCTAAAAATCCGCCTGCAACTACAACATAAAATGTCTCACTCCCTTTCTTATATCTGATAGGCTCGATTGAAAGTCGCATAAGCATAGGCGCGTGATCTTTCATTATTCCAATCGCATTCTTTCCTTTTTTTTCGCTTTCCAAATATTCAACGCCAACAAAATCAATGTCCTTTTCTTGAAGAACAATTTTTTCTGGTGTTACTATTTCTAAATTAAGTGATGACATAATTATTGTTTTTTTTCTCTTTCCGCTACCGTCCAGACATCCTCTTTGTCTATAGAATCAGAAGAATCAGAAGGCGTATCATCTAAATCATTAAACATATTAAGTGTAATACTAATACTTCTTTCCAGTGTGGCTATTTCTTCTTCTGTTAATCTCTCCTTTAATTTTTTAGTAAATGCCAGTTTAGAATTATTTAATACATCCTGTAAAAAATGTAAAGCATCAAGCTCTCTTCTTATTTTTTCAACTTCTGGCATTTTTTCAAAATTTTGAGATTCTCTTTCCATAAAATTAGGGAATTTAAAATATTAAATTATGTCAAATTAAATCCAAAACTCAAATGCCAAAAATTTTTTCAGCTTTAAAGTTTAACATTGATTTGAAATAATTTGAAACAATTTTAATTTTAGATTTTTATATTTCAGCTTTTAACTTTTAATTTTCATCTTCTCCGCCTGCTCCAACGCTTCTTCTACGGTTCCGACCATATAAAACGCCTGCTCCGGAACATCGTCATATTTCCCGTCCGCTATTTCTTCAAATCCTTTTAATGTGTCTTCTAATGCGACATATTTACCTGGCGTTCCTGTAAATGTTTCCGCCACAAACATCGGTTGAGTAAAAAATTTTTCAAGTCTTCTGGCTCTGATAACCACAGCTCTGTCTTCTTCTGATAATTCTTCCAAACCTAAAATAGCGATTAAATCTTGCAGCTCTCTATATCTTTCAAGATAACCTTTAACTTTTCTTACCACCTCGCAATGACGATCTCCGACGATCCACGGCTCTAAAATTTGCGAACCGGAAAGCAAAGGATCCACCGCTGGATATAACCCTAAAGAAGCGACTTTTCTTGAAAGCACAACCATAGCGTCAAGATGAGAAAAAGCCGAGGCTGGTCCGGGATCGGCTAAATCGTCTGCTGGCACATAAATAGCCTGGACAGATGTAATTGAACCAGAAGCAACAGACGCAATTCTTTCTTGAAGCGTTCCCATTTCGGTAAATAATGTAGGCTGGTATCCTATTTCAGAAGGGACGCGAGCGCGAAGAAGCGAAACTTCTTGTCCAGCTTGTATGTACCTGTAAACATTATCCAAAAATAATAAAACATCCTGCCGTTCTTCATCTCTAAAATATTCCGCCATAGTTAAAGCTGTGAATGGAACTCTGAAACGGCATCCGGGGGGTTCGTTCATTTGTCCATAAACGAGTATCGCGCGATCTAAAACGCCTGAATTTTGCATCTCGCGCCAAAGATCATTCCCTTCGCGAGTTCTTTCTCCTATTCCGCCGAATACTGAAACGCCGCTATGCTCTATTCCCACATTTCGAATAAGTTCCATTATAACAACCGTCTTTCCAACTCCCGCTCCTCCAAAAAGTCCTATTTTCCCTCCGCGCGGGAAAGGAGTTATAAGATCGATAACTTTTATGCCAGTTTCAAAAACTTGCGGATAAGTTTCTAATTTAGCGTAAGGAATAGGCTGTTTATAAATAGAGGAATAATTGCAATCTTTTACAGGACCTCGTCCATCTATCGCCTCGCCCATAATATTAAACATTCTGCCTAAAATATTTTTCCCGACAGGAACAGTTATTGGTTTTCCGGTGTCGAATATTTTCGTTCCTTTTTTTAATCCGTCAGTCGTATTCAACGCGATAGCGCGAATCCCGCCTTCGCCAAGAAGCTGTAAAACTTCCATCGGAAGACCTGTATCGGCATTTTCAGCCCTTAACAAATTGCCGATGTTAGGCATCTCATCCTTAAAAACGACATCTACCACAGGTCCGAAAACCTGGAAAACTTCTCCAATTGGTTTTTCTGAAATTGTTTGATTTTTTATTGACATATTTTAATAATTATACTTATTCTATAATTTACAAAAAAAATAATTCCTTTTACTATTCTATCCTAATTTTTTTTATAACTAATTTTATTTAACTTATTGTAATTTTAATTTTACATTTTTCGCTTTTATTTTTTTAGAATCCAGTTTGCGATGCTGTCTCTTTTTCTATAACAGCCGCCGCGCTCAATGTCCCCAATAAATCTAATGTAATTAAATCTCTTCGCATTTTATTATATTGAACTCCCATCTCGCGCAATTTTTCAGCCGCTCGATCAGACGCGTCTTCCATTGCCATCATTCTCGCTCCTTGCTCGCTTGCGTAAGAATCCAAAAGGATGCCAAAAATTTGTATTTTAAAATATGTTGGAATCAGTTCGGCAAGTATCGCCAAAGGATCTGGCTCATAAATCCAATCCGTATATTCATACTTGCCATCAATTTCTTCAGGACTTAATGTAAAAGGAAGCATTTTAATGACGACAGGTTCTCTTTTTGCCGGACCATGAAATTTCGTATAAGCGCAATATATCTCGTCAATATTCTGTTCTAAAAAAAGATCCGTCATTTCTTTAACCACAGATAATGCATCATCCATTGAAACTCCTTCCTGCGACCATGGAGCTACTTTTAAAATAGAAAACCGAGTTTTTGTTTTTATATATCTCTCCCCTCTTTTCCCTTTTATCCAAACTCCTGCTTCGGCTTCTTTATTTTTTTTTATATATTCATCTAAAAATAAATGTGTTTTTTTTCCAATTACGCCATTATAGCTTCCGCACATTCCAATATCCGACGCAATCATAAAAACAACAATTTTATTCCGCTTCGGCTTTTCAATCAAAAGAGGCGACACTTTCGCGAGTGATTCTTTTGTATTAAGCGCGTATTGCGACTGCAATAACGCAATTTTTCTTAATCGCTCGGTATATGCCCTTAAACTCAAAGCTTTTGCTCGGCTTCTTGCCAATTTAGCCGCGGCGACAGTTGACATCGTTTCAGTCGTGTCTTTAATATTCGAAACACTCGCCATTTTATTTTTTAGATCAATTAGCTTTTGCGACATAGTTTTTATTTCCTCTTACTTTAGCTAAAATTTTTTACCGCTTATGCGCTTGACAAATAGATAACACAGGTATATTATTATATTAGAATTTCTACGAAAAAAACCCTGTTAAGGTTATGTCCTTAATGGGGGTTTTTTCTTTATGAAATATATTTTATCCTTTACTTCTTCTAAGTAAGTTATTGGCACATTGATCCTTTTTAGTAAAATAGAACATTTTTTTCCATTACTTGGCGACAAAACTACTCTTAACTTATTTTTCCCGCTTAAAAATTTTATCAGTCCTGCATAATCTCCATCACTGGTAATTATAACTTGCCGGTCGCAAGAATTTTCATAAGCGTCAATAACCGATTGTAAAACTAAATCAGCATCACAATTTCCTTTAGGTTCGCCTATGCAATTATATACGACCTCTTTAAAAATTAATGTGTAGCCGGCTTCTTGCAAGTATTTATATAAATCTTTATGTTTTGGAATTAGACCAATAAAATAGTATGCCTTAGAAATTTTATATTTATCACCAAGCCATTTTCTCAATTTTATAAAATCAATTTTCCATCCTGCATTAGTAACGCTCGCATACAAATTCGCGCCGTCTATATAAGCAAAATTATTTAATTTTTTAGAGTTGTTGTTTTCCATATATACCTTAAATATTTACACAAACACATTCTTATACTCCGTAACAATCTCTTTCAATCCTGCCTCAATTTCAGGCGTCAATTCCTTCTTCTCATCTATCAATTCCATAATTTTCTGATATTTCTGATGAGCGAATTCGACTAAACCTTTTTCAAAATCTTTTATTCTCTTAATCGGGACTTCATCCATCATACTATTTGTTACAGCGTAAAGCGCTAAAATTTCTTCAGCCAAAGACATAGGAGCGTATTGAACTTGCTTTAATAACTCGCGTCCGCGTTCTCCGCGCGCTAACTGCGCTTTTGTCGTAGCGTCAACTTCAGCGCCGAATTTTACAAACGCTTCCATTTCATGATATTGCGCCATATCTATGCGGAGCCGTCCCGCGACTTTTTTCATTATTTTAGTTTGCGCCGCGCCTCCTACGCGGGAAACAGAAAGTCCAACATTTATCGCTGGTCTAAAACCAGTATTAAATAATCCGTTTTCAAGATATATTTGCCCGTCAGTTATAGATATAACATTAGTTGAAATATATGAAGTCACATCTCCGCCTAAAGTTTCAATAATCGGAAGCGCGGTTAATGAACCTCCGCCTTGCTCATCGCTTAATTTCGCGGCTCTCTCTAATAGTCGAGAATGGACATAAAAAATATCTCCAGGATACGCTTCTCGTCCAATAGGTCTTTTTAATAAAGCGGACATTTCCCTATAAGCTACGGCGTGCTTTGATAAATCATCATAAATCACCAGAGCGTGTTTGCCTTTATCCATAAACTCTTCGCCAATCGCGCAAGCCGCGTATGGAGCAAGGTATCTGAAAGCTGTTTGTTCATTTGCCATAGCCGCCACTATAATCGTATGATCAAGAGCTCCTTCTTTTTTTAATATTTCAACAACTTTCGCGACTGATGCCGCCTTTTGTCCAATCGCGCAGTAAATACATATCATATCAGAATTTTTTTGATTGATTATCGTATCAATTGCAATAGTCGTTTTTCCAATTTTTCTATCCCCGACAATAAGTTCTCTTTGTCCCCTTCCAATAGGAATCATAGCGTCAATCGCCTTTATTCCTGTTTGCATTGCCTCGACAACAGGTTGCCTTGTTATAACGCCGGGAGCTATTCTTTCGACTAATCTATAATTTTTTGCTTCAATACCGCCTTTTCCGTCTATAGGTATCCCCAAAGAATTAACTATTCGTCCAACCATTTTTTCACCAACAGGAATATTTAATAGCCGCCCCGTGCATTTAACCTTCGAACCTTCTTTAATTTTTTCCTCGTTGCCTAAAAGAATGCATCCCACTCCGTCTTTTTCAATACTGAAAGCGAGCCCGTAAACTCCTTCCGCAAATTCTAAAAGTTCCATAGAGCCAGCTCCTTCTAAACCAGCGACTCTTGCTATGCCATCTCCTACTTGAAGAACTGACCCTTCGCTGCGAGTATCCTCAACTTTAAAAATAATTTTTGTAGAACTGATAATTTCTTTTATTTGTTTAGTTATATCTTCTATTTTTAACTGCTCAATATCACCCTTTATCTTTAAAAATTTTTTATCAAGTTCGCTTATAAAACTTTCCCTCGAATCAAGGCTTATTTTCTGTTCTTTTCCTAAAAAAAGAACAGGGCATTTCTGCTTTGGATCATTAAAAATTTTTATCTTAATCTTTTTATTCGCGATTTTAGAAAACTGTTCTTCTAATTCTTGCGCGAAATTAACGCTATAAGTAGAAGGAGTTAATAGCACAAGAGGTTGCTCCGCTTTAATTAAAGCCTCTCTTAATTCATAATTTTTTTCTATTTTCATATTAAAATATTTGATATTATTAAATTATGGACATCAAATTATTTTTTTATCTCGCCAATATTTAAAGGAGTTTCTTTAAGACTTTCAAGGATTGCGGCTTCCATTATATCTTTTTGGTTTTCTTTTTTCCCAACCCCTGCTAATACTTTGTTTGTGGCGGAGGACACCAAATCTATTAGCAAACTATGCATTTCTTTTTTAAAATCATTCCGCTCCTTTTCTATAGATTCTTTGCTTGATTCTATAATTTTTCCCAAATCTTCTTTTCCTTTTTTAATTATTTCAACTTTTGTTTTTTCAGCTTCCTTAATTATCTCTTGCGATTTCTTATCCGCGGAAGATATTATTTTATTTTTTTCCATATCCGCCTCTTCCATTTTTTCTGAAATTTTTTTAATTTGCTCCATGCTCTCTTTCACTTTTTTTTTCCTTTCTTCCAAAATATTATATATTGGCATAAAAAGAAATTTTTTCAATACAAAAAAAAGTATGCCAAAATTGAGCAATGAAAAAAGAAAAATTTTTGGATCAAAACTTAATGGCAGTCCTTCCATAAAATTTTAAATTTATAATTTTTAAATTTTAGATTAGACAGATTTATTCTACTCTTCTAAAATTTAAAATTAAATAAAATTTACATTATATAATACAATAATTCTGCCTATGGACATCACACTATGAAACTGCGCTTAGAAATAGCAAAAATTGATGAGCCGCGAAGTTTTGGAGCGAGTAAAAATTTAAGGCGTATCCGTTGATACAGCGAAAATTTTTACTCGTGAAAAACAAGCGGATCGCAGTTTTTGCCATTTATGGAGCGCAGAGTCATAGTGTGATGTCCAATATGTCAATAATAAAAATACTGCTGTGGATGTCGCGGAATGCTCCTTTATAGACAAGGGCAGAACCCCGTCAACTGACAGGAACTGATTATTTTTAACGATTTATTTATTGGGGCTGTCGCCGAATGCTCCTTTAGTCATAAATTTCCAGATTTCGAGGCATAATTTTTCAAACAAATTTTGCGGTTTAGCCTAAGCTAAGCCAAAAGATTTTTTGGAAAATTTGACCGAAATATGGGAATTTAGGAC
>JAZDNE010000043.1:0-10049 GCA_043800235.1 bacterium
TTAGTCATAAATTGCAAGATTTACCAGGCATAATTTTTCAAACAAATTTTGCGGTTTAGCCTAAGCTAAGCCAAAGAATTTTTTGGAAAATTTGACCGAAATATGGGAATTTAGGACAAAGAGGTATTCGGCGACAGTCCCTAGGAATCATTCGGAGGTTAATTCGGATTTTTCGGGGCATTCGGATAACATTCGGGGATTCGGATTATATTTATGAAAATAATAATATTCGCTGGCGGAATCGGAACGCGCCTTTGGCCTTTGAGCCGAAAAAATTCGCCGAAACAATTTGATAAGATATTTGACGGCAAATCCACTCTTGAGCTTGCTATCGCGCGCGTTGAACCGCTTGTCGGGATTGATAATATTTTTGTTCAAACAACGGAAAATTTTAAGGAAGCGATTCGGACGCAAGTTCCGAATTTGCCGTCGGAAAATATTTTTATCGAGCCATGCCGAAGGAATGTGGGACCGGCTGTTTGTTATGGCATGATGCGGCTGCGTTCCCGCTTCCCCCTTTTCCAAAGGGGGGTTGAGGGGGATTTTTCGGCGGCAGGGACCATGGAATTAGTAAACGAGGGGGCGCGAGATGGAGCGGATGATAATAAAGCGATACGCGCGGAAGCAACGGGAGTCGAGCAAGGTTTGCGCGCGGAAAAATCCCCCCGTCTGCCCTGCGGGCAGCCGACCCCCTTTGAGAAAGAGGGTAACCCACCCCCTATCCCCCAATTTGCTAACAATCGACCAACTTTAGAAAAGGGTGTAAAACGGCGTGAATCTGTCGCGCTTCTTTGGGCGGATCATTTGATGGAGCGAGTGGATGAATTCAGGAATGCCTTGCTGATTGGAGATGAGTTAATAATGGAAGATCCAATGCGGTTTATTTTTTTGGCGGAGCGGCCGCGGTTTGCGAATAATAATTTAGGTTGGATAAAAGTCGGGGAGAAAATATCTGGAAATGATAAAAAAGACGCGATGCGTGAAAATGAATATTTTAAATTTTTGGGGTGGAAATATAAGCCTGAAATTTCTGAATGCGATCAGATGTTTAAATCCGGAGATTATTTTTGGAATCCGGGATATTTTGTTTCATCCATAGATTTTATTTTATGTCAATATAAAAATTTAGCGCCGGAGATTTATGAAAATGTTAAAAATTCTATTGAGTATCCTGAAAAAGCTTTGGAACATTATGAAAGAGCTGAAAAAGTTTCATTTGACCGCGCAATTATTGAAAAGACAGATTTCACAAATGCTGTGGTGGTAAAAACAAATATGGGCTGGAGCGATCCAGGGACATTATACGCGCTTAAAGAAGCGCTGGAAAAATCACGAGACGCGAATGTGGTAAATGGAAATGTGGTTGAACTTAATACTAAAGACTCTTTGCTTTATAATTTTGAAAAGAAAAAAGTATTAACCACAGTCGGATTAGACGGATTTGTTGTGATAAATACTAAAGACGCTTTAATTGTGGCGCCGAAAGAAGAAGTTGTGAATGTGACAAAATTGGTTGAGAAAATCGGTGAGCTTGGGATGGAAAAGTATTTGTAAAATTAGAAATTGGAAATTAGAGTTTTTTGCGTCAGAATAATTATCCACAAATTAAGAAAATTTTATATTTTACCAGACGAGGCAATGCCTCGTTTTTGTTTTTATTTTAAATAAGCCATTTTTCCTGTGCATAAATGTGGTTGACAGGAATAAAAAAGTGGGGTATTCTGGAAATAGATGGAAGTTAGTGGGGAAAAGTGGAAAAACAAGACCAGCAAGAAAACAAGAAAGCAATAAAACAATATGAACGAATATCAGGAAAAATTAAAGAAGTTAATGGATGAATATGTACATTTTATTTATAAAATAACAAAAAGTTTTTCAAAAGAAATCGGCGCTATGTTATGGAATGAAGTTAAAAATTTAGAAAAATATTGCAAACCAGCAAAATAGGATTTGTTTTGTTGTTTTGTTGCTTTCTTTTTTTCTTGAGAAATGTTCATAGGAGAGTATTCACATAATATCGATGAAAAGGGAAGACTGGCAGTGCCAGTCAAGTTTAGAGGCGCATTAAAAATGGGAGCAGTTGTTACACGAGGCATAGATAACTGTTTATTTTTATATACGGAAGAAGAATGGAAGAAACTTGCGGAAAAGTTAGCAAATCTTCCGATAAGCCAATCGAATACGCGCGCGTTCTCTCGTCTAATGCTCGCTGGCGCGATGGATGTTTCTTTGGATAAGCAGGGAAGAGTGATTTTACCTGACTATTTGAGAAAATACGCGGGAATGAATAAAAAAGTTGTTATCGCGGGACTTTATAACAGGTTAGAAATTTGGGATGAGAGCGTATGGGAGAAATACAAATCCGGAACCGAGAAAGCAAGCGAGAAGATAGCGGAACAAATGGGAGAACTTGGAGTATGAAAATAGAATTAAGAAGGATGAATTGAGAATTAAGAATTAAAATGGAAGATGTCAAATTAATTCCAAAATCCAAATTATTCCAAATTGTGTCAAATCAATTTCAAAATCTAAATTTGAGTTTTGGATTTAATTTGGAATAATTTGAGCTTTGAAATTTGGATTTATGCAATATTCCCACATCCCAGTAATGCTTAATGAAGTAATAGAATGTCTGAATCCGCAGCCGGGGCAGAATTTTGTCGATTGCACGATAGGCGGCGGGGGACATTCGGCGGAGATTTTAAAGCGGGTGGCGCCGAATGGAAAAGTTTTGGGGATTGATTTGGATGCGGAGGCTATAAAAAAAGTTAAAAGTTTAGAAAAAAAATTGATATTAGTTCAGGATAATTTTGCGAATTTGGATAAAATTTTGAAAGAAGAAAAAATTGGACATGTTCATGGAATACTTCTTGATCTTGGCATATCAAGCGCGGAATATGAAAGCGGGAAAGGGTTTTCTTTCCAAAAAGATGAGCTTCTTGATATGCGGTTTGGGACCGTCAATGGATATAATTTGACAGCGGAGGATATAGTAAATAAATGGTCTAAAGATAAATTGATAAAAATATTTAAAGAATACGGGGAAGAAAGATTAGCTGGAAAAATAGCGAATAGGATTATAGAGGAGAGATACAAGGATAGAATAGAAACAAGCAAAAAATTGGGTGATTTAATTTTTTCAGAATATAAAAAAGCATACAAAAATAAAACTTTTAAAAAGCATCCGGCGACAAAAGTTTTTCAATCTTTGCGAATCGCTGTTAATCATGAACTGGAAAATTTAGAATCAGTACTGCCGCAAGCGCTTCTCTCGTTAGAGAAAGGCGGGCGAATAGCTATTATATCTTTCCATTCTTTAGAAGACAGAATCGTAAAAAAATTTTTCGTCAAAGAGTCCAATGGATGTGTTTGTCCCCCGGAATTTCCAATTTGCAAATGCGGTTATAAGCCTGCATTAAAAATAATTACAAAAAAGCCTCTCTTGCCTTCGGATGAGGAGGTTAATAAAAATCCAAGATCGCGAAGCGCAAAACTTAGGGTGGCGGAGCGGATTTAGGCTTGAAGGGACTGTCGCCGAATACCTCTTTGTCCTAAATTCCCATATTTCGGTCAAATTTTCCAAAAAATTCTTTGGCTTAGCTTAGGCTAAACCGCAAAATTTGTTTGAAAAATTATGCCTCAAAATCTGGAAATTTATGACTAAAGGAGCATTCGGCGACAGTCCCTTGAAGCAAAAATAAAATCCCTATCTGACATCTGAATCCCAGAATTTGTTTTGCGGTAGCTATACTTTATAACATTATAATTTTATAACTAATGTCAAAATTTATGTTAAAAAATAAAAGATTTGGCAAAAAGACAAAATTGGGCATATTTAGAAATATATCCATAAGTATCTTGTGCGCGCTTATGTTTGCAACTATTTTTTTCCTTTATCTGGGGCAAATAAATTCATTAGCTGGACGCGTTTATGAAATTCAGAAATTAGAATCAGAAATGAACGGATTAGAAAGTAAAAACGAGTCGATAAAGTTAGAAATCGCGCAGCTTAAATCTATGGATAAAATAGAAGAACGGATAGCTGTTTTGGATTTGGTGAAATCTGAAGAGATGGTCTATTTGCAAGAGCGGGATGTTGTTGTAGCGGTTAAGTAGCGTCTGTTGAAGCAGTTTTCAAAAATGTATATAAATAATTTTAAAAAAGAGCCAAAATCAAGAGAAAGAACGAATAAGATCAGAATTAAAATTTTATCATTCGTTGTTTTTTTATTTTCAGCGGTAATTTTTTTAAAGCTTTTAAAACTTCAAATAATTGATTATAGTTTTTATGACGCTTTAGCTTCAGATCAGCATCAAATATTTAAAAAATTAGTTTCTAAGAGAGGAATAATATATGTTCATAATAGTCCGTTTAAGAATGAGGAAGGAAAATATGAGCTTTATGAAGATATTTATCCAGTTGCGGTAAATAAAAGATATAATTTTCTGTACGCAGAACCAAATAGGATAGAGGATGTAGAAAAAACAGCTGAAACATTAGTCGATATTTTTGATTTTGACAAAGAAGAATTAAAAAACAGGTTGGCTTTAAATGATGATCCGTATGAACCGTTAGCTCATAAAGTAGAAGATAAAGTTATCAATCAAATTAGATCATTGAAATTAGCTGGAATAGGAGAAGTCGAAGAATACGCAAGACATTATCCCGATAGCGGCATAGGAGGGCATATTTTAGGTTTTGTAGCCCATCAAGGCGCGGATGAAAAAGGTCAATATGGCATAGAAGGATATTTTAATGAAATTCTCTCAGGGTCGTCTGGATTTATAAAAACAGAAAGGGATGTTAAAGGAAATTTTTTAAAATTATGGAATGTAGCGTTTACTGAAGCTGTGAATGGCGCGGATATTGTTTTAACAATAGATTATGGAATACAACATGAGGTTTGCGGACAATTGAAAAAAGGAGCGGAAAAATATGGCGCGGATAGTGGAAGCATCATCGTGATGGAGCCGAATACAGGGGAAATATTGGCGATGTGCAGCTGGCCTGATTTTAATCCTGAAAAATATAATGATGCTAAAGATATAAATATTTTTAATAATCCCGCCATATTTAATCAATTTGAGCCGGGTTCTATATTTAAGCCGATTACCGCCGCAATTGCTTTAGATTTAGAAAAGATAAAACCTGATTCAGTGTATGAGGATATGGGAGAAACGCGAATAGGTCCTCATATAATCAGAAACTCTGATTTGAAAGCGCATGGCAAGCAAACGATGACGCAAGTTTTGCAAGAATCTTTAAATACCGGAGCGATATATATGGCGCGCCAAATTGGCAAAGAAAAATTAAAGTCTTATCTTTCCGATTTCGGATTTGGCAAGCTCACAGGCATTGAATTAGAAACTGAAGCATCTGGAAATATCAATTCTTTGAATGAACAAGGAGAAATTTATATGGCGACAGCTTCTTTCGGGCAGGGGATTGCAACAACACCTATCCAAATATTGAATGCTTACGCATCGCTTGCAAATGGAGGAAAATTGCCAAAACCTTATATCGTTGATAAGATTATAAAAAGTCAAAGCGAGATTATTCAATCCCATCCTCAAATTGTAAAACAAGTGATTTCAGAAAGAGCGTCAGCTTTGATAAGCGGAATGTTAGTGGCAGTAGTTGAGAGCGGGCATGCTAAAAAAGCGGGAGTAAAAGGTTATTATGTGGCTGGAAAAACAGGGACGGCGCAGGTAGCCGAAGGCGGGATTTACGGAAAAAAAACTATTCATACTTTCGCGGGGTTTGCTCCGATTGACGAACCAAAATTCGCATTGCTTGTGAAATTAGATAATCCAAAAATTGGCAGATTTGCCGAATCAACCGCTGTGCCTTTAGCTCATGAAATTATTAAATTTATTTTAAATTATTACGGAGTTAGACCGACAAGATAATCCGAATTCCCTAAATTAGTATTTGAATGACCAGAAAAATTTGAATTATCATCCGAATATTCGGATGTATTCATTTCTGCGACATTCGGATAATGTTCGTAGATTCGAATTATATTTTATGAAAAAATTACTTCAAAACATATTAAAATTCTTTTCCAGAAAAATTTTAAAAAAATATAATCCAGATGTTATAGGCATTACTGGAAGCGTGGGGAAAACTTCTGCTAAAGAGGCTATTTTTGCCACGCTTGAAGAAAAATATAAGGTTAGAAAAAATATTAAGAATTATAATAATGAGATAGGCGTTCCTTTGACAATAATTGGAATTGAATCTGGAGGAAGATCTTTTATTAAATGGGCATTTGTTTTTTTTAAAGCAATAAAGATACTTTTTATAAAGGATAAAAATTATCCTGACATTATTATACTTGAGATGGGAGCTGATCGGCCGGGAGATGTTAAATATTTAACTAATCTTGCGCCTTGCAAGATAGGAATACTTACAAATGTCAGCGAAAGCCATATAGAATATTTTGGCAGTGTAAAAAAAATTATAAAGGAGAAAGAAATTATCGCAACTCATTTATGCAAAAATGGATTTGCGATTTTGAATGGGGATGATGAAAATATTTTACCAATCAAAGAGAAGCTAAAATGTTCATCATTAACTTATGGGTTTGGCAAGGATGTTGATATTAAGGCAATAGAATTGAATGTTAATAATTCAATAGTAAGCGGCAAGAAAACATCAATAAAAGGCATTAATTTTAAGATTCAATATAATGGGACTATAGTCCCTGTATTTTTGCCGCATGTAGTCGGCAAGCAACATATATACGCGGCTCTTGCCGCCGCCGCCGTAGGAGTCGCAAGCGGGCTTAATTTAGTGGAAATTTCTGAAAATCTTAAAAAATATAAGGGAGCGCCGGGTCGAATGAATGTCCTTGACGGTATAAAAAATACTGTTATAATAGACGATACATACAATTCATCCCCAAAAGCCGCAGAATTAGCTTTAGATGTGGTAAAAAATTTAAAATTGGCTGATGGAAAGAATAAATATGCGGTTTTAGGAGATATGCTTGAATTAGGAAATTTTACGGAAGAAGGACATATAAAAGTTGGGGAAGCGGTTTTTAAAAATCGAGTTAATTATCTTATTGCTATTGGCGAGCGAGCGAGAGATATAGCGCGCGGCGCTAAAGACGCAGGTATGAATTCCGACGCTATTTATATTTTCAAGAATACAAGGGAAGCGGGAATATTTATTCAGGATAGAATTCAAGAAGGCGATTTAATTTTAGTAAAGGGATCGCAGGCGATGAGAATGGAAAAAATTGTAAAGGAGCTTATGGCAGAGCCTCTTCGAGCGAAAGAGTTGCTTGTAAGGCAAGATGAAAGTTGGAAATAAAAATAACGAAACAAGAAAGCAAAGAATGTTTAAATATTTGTTTTCTTTTTTTTGTTTTTTTGAGTTTGGTCCCTTCGTCTAGTGGTTAGGACGCCAGGTTCTCATCCTGGCAACAGGGGTTCGATTCCCCTAGGGACTACCACCGAGGAACTGGCGTATGCCAGTTTTTTGTTTTGGTCTAAAATTGGCGAGTTAAAGGGACTGTCGCCGAATGCTCATTTAGTTATAAATTTTTATATTTTGGTTAAATTTTTCAACTGTAACATTTTATCCAAGCAGTCGTCTTATTATATAGCAGAATAAAATTATGGGTAATAATAATGATGTAATTAAAGAGTTGCAAAAATTGAAATCAATAAGACCTGATGATGTTTTTGTATGTAAAACAAAAGAAAAATTGCTTATTTTGATGGGCAAAAGCAAAGTAGAAGAACAAAAAATCGTGGAACTTGTTAAATTTGGCAATATATGGTATGATAATTTGTCAAAATTGTTTTACAGATTGGCAAAGCCGGTTGGTGTTTTCTTGCTCATTTTATCCGTTTTGGCAGGCGGCAGTGTCGGTGTGAGTTTCGCTTCATATAATAGCGTGCCCGGAGATATTTTTTATGATGTCAAATTAACTATAGAAAAGGCTCAAATTTCATTAAAAAGCAAAGAAGAAGATAAGGTGAAATTGGAAGTAGAGTTTGCGGGGCGGAGAATTGAAGAATTTAATAAAGTTAAGGCAAATGAAATATTTAAAAATAAGAAAGAGCCTAAAAATACAAAGATAGCTCTTGATAATTTTAAAAAGAACATTGAAACCGTACAGCAAAGGTTAGAAAAGATAAAAGAGCAAGATTTTACTAAAGAAACTATTGAAATTGTTAGTTTGGTGGAAGAAAAAACTGTTGAATACGCGTTGGCGTTAAAAAATATAAGCAATGAGGAATTAGAAAGCAAAAAAAAGGAAGAGGCTAATAACGCGCTCGTAGAGAACGATGATAAAGTTAATAAAGAAACAATAAAAAATGAGGGGATAAAAGAAAAAAAAGATGATGATGGCGCGCAAGGGTTAGACGATAATAGCGACATATCTAATAATCCCATATCAACAATAGTTACTTCTGCGGAAGAAGTAATAATAGATGATAAAATGAATGCAACTTCTACTGATGTTATTGCCGCCACCTCGACGGAGATTGTAGTCGAAAATAATGGCGAAGTTGCGGAAGAAAATGGCGATGGAATAGATAAAGCATTAAAAGAAGCTTTAGAAATTTCAGAAAATTTGGGCATTAAAGCTGTTGACATTATCCTTGAAAAACAGAATAATGGAGGAATAAGTTTATCTCAAGATGACATCGCTAAAAAAGTTAAAAATAAAGCGGATAATATAAAAAATGAGCTTGATGGCATAAAAGTAGATTTAGCTAAGGATAATAATGGGACATCCACTATTGACGCTATATTAAAAGAAAAGACTGAGGAAGACGAGGAATATGGAGACGGAAAGGATAAAGAAGTTATAGAAAATAAAGAGAAAGAACAAGCAAAACAAAATAATACTGCGGAAGATATAAATAAAATAGACACTGCGTTAGGCGAAATTGATGAATTGATTAACAATGGATATTTAACTACTGCGTTTGATAAAGTTAAAGAGGCGAATGAGTTAAAGAAAAATGTTGAAAATAAAATTGAAAAAGTAAAAGAAAAAAGTTCTTTAGAAAAAGCTGAAATAAAAGAAAATTCTATTGAACACGAAAAGTAGTCGAATAAATTGGAAACTTTTGAAAATTTATTTAAAATTTTGTTTTGCGGGTTTATTGAATTTGCCTATTATATTTTTACATAATAGGGCATAAGGACTTTAAAAGTCGAATCTTGCGTAAGCGGGATGCCCTTAAGCAAAAATTCCGCGTAAAAAAGATGCGCGGAATAAAATCTTATCTAAATCTGTTTTAACGAATTTATGCCGTGAATTCGGGCATAAATCCGTATACTGGTTTAGAAAAACAAGAAGAAAATTTTTATGAGTAAATTTATTAAGAAATTCAAAAGGAGCTTGGCAATTGTATTGTCAATTACTACTTTTGCATGGGCATTGGGTCCTGTAGCGTTGTTATTGCCTACACAGGCATTAGCCGCTACCGCTCAAGCTGGCGACCTGATTAAGATGGACGGACTTGCTTCTGTTTATTATTTAGGCGCTGACAGCAAAAGATATGTATTTCCTAACGAGACGACTTTCATGTCATGGTATGGCGATTTTTCAAGCGTGAAAACTATCGCGCAATCTGAATTAGAATCTTATCTTTTATCCGGGGAAAATGTTACAATTCGACCTGGAACAAAATTAGTTAAAGTTACCACTAATAAAAAAGTTTATGCTGTAGAA
The DNA here is from genome assembly GCA_043800235.1 of bacterium. Taxonomy (GTDB): domain Bacteria; phylum Patescibacteriota; class Patescibacteriia; order JAZDEU01; family JAZDEU01; genus JAZDNE01. Next base: position 9,705 of record JAZDNE010000043.1, read on the forward strand.
ACAGGCGGAGTGATAAAATGGATTCCAGACGAAGTTACAGCAACTACTCTTTATGGCGCTGATTGGGCTAAAAGAGTTGTAGATGTTCCTGATGCTTTCTTTGGCAATTACACAGAAAGCGCGACTCAGATAAGCGCGACAGCTTATCCGGAAGGAACATTGATTAAATATGCTGGTTCTTCCGATATTTATGTAGTTACATCCGCAACAGCTACGAGAAAGTTCGCTTCTATGGACGCTTTCACAGCGAATAGATATAAAGAAGCAAACATCGTAACAGCTCCTGCGACTATTACATATACAGCAGGAACGGATGTTGCCGCTGCCGAGAGCGCTTTGGTTGAT
>JAZDNE010000040.1:0-3070 GCA_043800235.1 bacterium
ATATAAATTATGCTGCCGATAAAAATAGGTATACCAAATAGTTCAATCCATTCTAATACGCAATCTAAACAATTATTACTATTAAACAATAAACAGGGAATAATAAGTGTATAGGTTAAGAAGATCCCTAATAAAAATAAAAATATATATAAAATTATTTTTTGCGCTAATTTTGGAAGTTGAATTTTTTTAAATAAAATTTTCATATCCCCATGGTACACTAAATTTATTCAGCTGGCAATCGGTTTGCAGATTTGTGTTTGACAGATTTTACTTTCGGCCTTTTACTTTCGGCCTTTTGACATTTTTTTAAAAATGCGGTTTAATTATGTAATGTTACCTTGTGTGAGATGAAAAAAATCATCTTGCCCCCCTAACAAATTTAACTTCAGAGATTATTTTTATATGCTTAATTTTTTTAAAATAACAAAAAAGAAAATCAAATTATTTATTCCTATCGTTTTTCTGTATTTTATTGTTTCTTTTATATTTAATTTTTTCGTCGCTTTTTTTATAAGAAATTTTAATATTGAATATTATGGGAAAATTAGCGCGATTGCTTCCTTTTTAAGCATAATTATCATTTCATATATTATTTTTATTTTTTTAAAAAGAAAGAAAGGCTGTCTGAGAGAGTTCTTAATAATTTTTTTAATTTTTTTAATATCCGAAAAATTACTTTATTTTGTCCCAATATTGTTTTTTAAATGGTTGTCCTCTAAAATTTATTATTCTAATAATTCGCAGATAGCAGGTTTTATATTACAGTTCGTTATATTTTATATAGCGGTTTGTTTTGTTGATAAATTTGTTATGGAAAATAAAACGCAGAATAATTAAAATTGATCCTTTGAACTTTTAAAATTGAAGAATTAAAACTAAAAATTTTTTATCAACTTAGATTTTGCAATTTTCAAATTTGCGAGGAGGTGAATTTTTATGAATACGGTTACCCTAAATATAGAAAAGGAATACGGTTTAAATGTTTATAAAGATATATTCTTTAGATATAGCGAAGCAGATAAAAAGAAATATATTGAATTTGATTATGTAAATATTTTCATAGAGGCTTTAAACAGACTTGAAAAAGGACTGGGTGATACTTTATTAGAAATTTTTCTAACAGCTAAATTTCCATTAAATTGGCAATACATTAGGCAAGAAATATTGAATTTAGGCGGTTTCATCGGTCCAGTTTTATGTAAAAATCCAGGTTCGGCTAAGTTTATGGATTTGTTATATCGTTATGATCAGCCGCAAGGACCATTGGATGAATTTTTAATGAATTGCCATTCAGGAAGAGCCGTTGATTATAGAAAAACAGCTACTATTAAACATGTCGGACTATTATTATCGCATATGCATAACGGTCATGGCGGGAAGAAAGTTTTAAATTTAGGATCAGGATGTGGTTACGATACAATTGAAATGTCCGATAGAGATGAAATAATAGCGAAACAAGTTAGTTTTATCAATGTGGATATTGATCCACAAGCGATAGTAAAAGGAAAATTGCTTTTACAAAAAGGCAGATACCAGCATTTAGCGGGTATTTCTTTTTTGGAAAGTAATATGTTGCGAATTAGAATGAAAAATGCCTCCGTAGCTTTAATTATTGGTGTTCTTTGCGGCTTTTCGCAGAACGAATGTGTAAGAAACTTGCGTATAGTGAAATCATTTATCGCTCCGTGCGGCATTGTCTATGGTGCATGTGTTACTGATCGCATGCTGTTTAATGACTTATTTGCATCTTTTGTCTTAGAAGAGTTGCTTGGATGGCATCTATGTTATCGGAAACCAGAAAAAGTGCAAGAAATGTTTGAAAGGGCAGGTTATCTTTGGCGACCAGATTTAACTTTCACGGAAAAACCGACACAGTTCTATATGATCGGGGCGGGAGAAGTTCCGCAAAAGTCATAAATTATTTATCTAGGAAATTGGAGTTTAAGAATGCCCTGCAGAATATCGCAGGGCAATTCACAAAATCCCAAAAATTTGTTATAATAAAATTATAATAATTTGGGATTTTTTTGCTAAAAAAAATGTATCTTTATTATACAATTAGTGGATTGTTTAATGCTTTAGCTAGCACTATATTAGGTTTTTTGGTTTACAGAAAAAATAAAGATAGCAAGGCGAATAAAATTTTTTCTTTATTATGTTTTGGTTTTGCGGCTTGGTCATATCCTTATGCAATGTGGCCATTATCACAAACAAGAGAAGAGACATTATTTTGGTTTCAAGTGCTCCATTATGGAGCTATTTTTATTCCAATATTTTATTATCATTTTGTTCTCACATGGCTTGAAATTAAAAATAAAAAATTATATTGGCTGCTTTATTTAGGATATGGATTTGCTATATTTTTCTGTTTTTTTGTATTCTCGCCGCGGTTTATCGCGGATATGGTCCCTAAATTTTCAATGAGATGGTGGGCTGAACCTGGTATAATGTATTATTGGTACTTATCATATTTTTTCTTTTTTTATATCTTTTCTTCATTAGTGTTATCTCTTAAATATTATAAAGTAAAAGGCATTAAAAGGAGTCAAATAAAATTTGTTTTAATTGGAATAGTTATTGCAATAGCAGGCGGTTCGACTAATTATATTCTTTGGTTTAATATCAATATCCCGCCATATGGCAATATTCTTGCTTCAGCATACATTATATTAACTGCTTACGCTATTTTGAAACATCATTTATTTAATATCAAATTAATTGCTACAGAATTTTTTGCAGCCTTAATTTCCGTGGTATTATTGATAGATGCGTTGCTTTCGAAATCTACAGGCGAGTTTATTTTAAAATTCATAATTTTTTTTGGCGGCAGTTTTCTTGGGACTTTGTTAATCAGAGGCGTTTTAAAAGAAATAAAATCTGCGGAAAAGATTAAAGAGTTAGCGGGTGATTTAGCTCATGCTAATAAAAAATTAGAATCGGCGAATAAGGAATTGAGGAGATTGGACGAGGCGAAGTCGGAATTTTTGTCGATCGCGTCGCACCAACTGCGCACGCCGCTTACGGCTATGAAGGGTTTGAGTTCCATGCTTTTGGAAGGGGATTATGG
>JAZDNE010000050.1:0-2211 GCA_043800235.1 bacterium
TCCAGGATTAAAGACTTTGAATTTGTAGCTATAAAGGTTTAATTAAGAGAAATAATACCAACTGATTTATTCTGGATCCCGCATCAAGCGCGGGATGACACATAGAATAATCAGGTATAATTTGAAATACGACCACTATACTATTGCTACTCGCCTTGCCATGGCAAGGCGCATGGATAGGATTTAATTTCTGCGCAGCTATAATTGGATACTGCGCGATTTTTGATGTTATATCAACTATTGCATTTGTTGCAATAGGAAAAATTATTATTTTTATAAATATAAAATAAATACTCAGCCAGTGTCTTTCCAAAATTAAAAAATTGGAAAAACACTGGCTTTTTTTATTGATGACTGCTTTTAAATGACATAAAGGGACTTATCGACATCACGCTATAAAATCGCGCTCCATAAATGACAAAAATCGCGATTTGCTTATTTTTCGTTTAAGAAAATCCTCTATATATCTATTGATACATCTGCTGTTTTCCTAAAACTTTCAAAACTTCGCTACTCATCAATTTTTCTTAGTTTCTAAACGCGATTTCATAGTGTGATGTCCATAAATAATCTGCCCTAAAGCGATCCCCTCATCTCCAGAAGGAATTTTTTTTGAAATATAAATATTATTATCTTTCGAGAATTCTTTTATTGTTTTATTTGTCGCCAATCCCCCGGATAAAACTATTTTGCATTGAGAACAATCATCTAATATTCTTTTACCAACTCCCATATCATATCTTTTAACTATTCCATATAACCCTTCAATAATATATCTTTGCGCCGCAAATCCTAATTTATGTTTGTCAATTTTTTTTAGATTATCTATTAAATACTTAAAAAGATTTATAATATTTAAAACATATTCGCCATTTGTATTTTTCGTAATTTCACAGCTAATATATGGCAGCGCATTATCTAAAACCGCTGATCTGTCTTCCATCATTTTAATCGGATAATGTTTATATTTTCTCTTATTCTCGCAAAAACCCAATAAAATTGAAACAGCGTCTAAAACTCGCCCCGCGCTGGAAGACAAAAGACAATTAAATTTTTTCTCCAATTGATTCGATAATACATTAAACTCATTTTCAGAATAATATCTTTTTACATATTTAAATACTTCTTGTTTTGATAAAAATTCAGATAAAATACTAATTAACATCCTCGCGGGTTCCTCGACCGCAAGCTCTCCGCCGATTAAATAATGGTTTTCAAGATGACCGATTCGTTTAATTAAATATTGTCCGCGCGCAAAATAACCGCTCAACTCCGCCATGCTCCGCTCAAAATGGCATTTAAAAACTTCTCCTCCCCAAATATTTCCATCCAATCCATAACCTGTCCCATCGCATGCAATTCCATAAAAAATATTATTTAACATTTCGTATCTATCATTAAACATCTGATAATCTCCGAATGCAGAAAATATATGCGCGATATGATGTTGCGCAGTCAAATGTTTTGCCTTCCATTTTTTTGCCAGCTTTTCTCCAACTTTTCGCGAAGTGTACAATGGGTGCAAATCTGTTATAATAACACAAGGCATAGAGGCGGCCGAAGACTCGTTGGCGCGTCGCCCGCAACATCCCAAAAAATCACAAACAAATTTCTCATACCTCGCCTCGTCATCCGCTAAATTTCCAATATTTTCAGAAAATATAATTTCACCATCGCAATAAAAAGCAAGTCTAGTGTCAAACTCGGAGCCAAGAGCAAGAATTGAATTATTTTTGCTAAAATTAAATTTAGTAAACAATCTTATTAAAAAATTAAAATTAAAATTAAAAATTTTTTTTAAACTTCGCGAAAAATTTTTATTTTTTAATTTCCAATTTTAATCCTCAATTTATATATGTGTTTAGCTAATATGGGAAAAATAAAAAAAATAAAAAAAAATAACATTGCCGAAGTTAATTTCGACGGAGTAAGCTTAGATGTTAATATAGAATTAGTTGACGCTAAATTAGGCGATTTTATAATGGTCCACGCCGGCTTTGCTATACAAAAAGTGGATGAAAATGATCTTAAAGAACTTAATAAATTATATGGGACTGTCTCTTAATGGGGCTGTCGCCGAATGCTCCTTTAGTCATAAATTGCAAGATTTACCAGGCATAATTTTTCAAACAAATTTTGCGGTTTAGCCTAAGCTAAGGGGAAAAAATTTTTTGGAAAATTTGACCGAAATATGGGGATTTAGGACAAAGA
>JAZDNE010000152.1:0-3417 GCA_043800235.1 bacterium
CTCTTTGTCCTAAATTCCCATATTTCGGTCAAATTTTCCAAAAAATTTCTTTCCCTTAGCTTAGGCTAAACCGCAAAATTTGTTTGAAAAATTATGCCTCGAAATCTGGAAATTTATGACTAAAGGAGCATTCGGCGACAGCCCCATAATCGTTTTTATCGATAAATAAGGATCGTTTGAAATATGCAGGGAACGCACATATGTTCCTTGCAGTGTGCTTATGCCTAAGCAGGAAACAATTTATACATGCTCGAAATGCGGAGCGCAATTTTCGAAGTGGCAGGGAAGGTGTTCGGAGTGCGGAGCATGGAGTACTGTTAGCGAAGAACCATCGGCGGTTCCCGCGGAATTTAAAAAGAGAGGAAATTTCTTCCCGTCCAACGCGTCGGTTATTGATTTAAACAATATAAAAGGCAAAGATGAAGATAGGATAAAAGTCGGAATAGAGGAAGTCGATCGCGTTTTAGGAGGGGGAATTGTTCCTGGCAGTTTGGTTTTGCTTGGAGGAGAACCTGGAATCGGGAAATCAACTTTGGTTTTGCAAGTTGCGGAGAAGCTGGCGCAACCTATCCCTTTGCCCAGCCCCAGAACGGGCGGGACAAGTCATCCCTTTGAAGCGGGAGGGGCAATGGGAGGAGTTTTATACGCGTCCGGCGAGGAGTCCGCGGAGCAGATAAAGATGAGGATGGATCGTCTTGGCATCGTCGCGCGGGGGATAAATTTTTTATCAGAGACAAATGTTGATGTTATATGCGGAGCGATTCAAAAGTATAAGCCAAGTCTTGCGATTATAGATTCTATACAAATGCTTTATTCAAATGAGGTTGAGTCCGAATGCGGCAGTGTCGCGCAAATCAGGGCATGCGCTTCGAAGTTGATGGGAGTTGCGAAGGCGGGCGCGCTTATGTCTTATTTTGAGGAGGGAAATATGGAAGGCGAGAATAGTTGTACTGTAGAAAACCATATCCAAACTATCCCTTCTAAGGGAAAGGAGAAAAAACCGTCGATAATTATTATCGGGCATATCACGAAAGATGGAGCGGTCGCCGGACCGAAAACTTTGGAGCATTTAGTCGATACTGTTCTGTACTTGGAAGGAGAAAGATTCCATACTTATCGAATTTTGCGCGCGGTAAAAAATCGTTTCGGATCCACGAATGAGATTGGAGTTTTTGAGATGGCGTCGAAAGGGCTTTTGGAAATAAAAAATCCTTCCGCGCTTTTTATGGAGGAACATAAAGAAAAATTGCCAGGAACGATTGTAACATCCGTTATGGAAGGCACTCGGCCATTTTTAATTGAAATACAAGCGCTAACCGCCACAACTAATTTTGGGTATCCGCAAAGGAAAGTTTCGGGATTTGATTTGAATCGTTTGCAACTGCTTCTTGCTGTTTTACAAAAACGGCTCGGGCTTAATTTCAGCAATAAAGATGTTTATCTTAATATAGCCGGCGGATTTAAGATTCAAGAGCCGTCAGCGGATTTGGCGGTATGCATCGCTTTAATTTCCGCGTTGAAAAATGAATCGCTGGAATTTGGAACTGCCGCTTTCGGCGAGGTAGGACTTGGCGGCGAGATTCGATCTGTTTCGCAACCGGATAAAAGAATCAACGAGGCGAGGAAGTTGGGGTTTAAAAATATTATTTGTCCTTGCGGGAAAAAGACTATTGGCGAATGTCTTGAATTTGGAACTTTAAGAGAGGTGGCGGCGAAAGTTTTCAAGTAAGTTCCATAAGAGAATATAAATATAGTTGCCGCAAAACAAATTCTTGGATTCTATAAATCATTAAAATTGTTTAATTCTGGTTGTAGGAACGAGGCAATGCCTCGTTCCTGCAACCAAAATTTTCAGTGTTTTTGTTTTGCGGTCGTTATAATTCGTTAGTTTGTTAGTATGTTAGTATGGACAAAAAATAAAAATTAAATTATAATGGAATTAAATTACAAAATAAAAAAAGAGGTTTTTTTTATTTTATCATTTTAGAATACTATGAATAAAGATATATTACAACAAATTGAGAAAAAGTTGTTAGAAGAAAAGAAAAATTTGGAAAAATCTTTAATAAGTTTTGCTTCAAAAAATATCCACAATGGAAGTGATTATACTACTGATTTTCCTGATTATGGAAGCGAGCAGGATGAAAATGCGGCGGAAGTTGCGGCGTTTAGCGATAATTTATCGCTTGAACGGAAACTTGAAAAAACATTGCAGGATGTTAATAATGCTTTGAAAAGAATTGAAAAAGGTGAATATGGAAAATGCAGATATTGCGGAAAAGATATAGGCGAACAAAGACTTTTAGCGCGGCCTGTTTCCGGCGCATGCGTTGAGTGCAAAAAAAAATTGTCTGGATAGGCAGATATTTAGTTATGGACATCACTCGTTTTGGCTTGTTCAGATGGCGGGCATTTGCCTAAAGTCCTATTATAATGTTTATAAAGAACTTTAAATTTCAAAGCGCGTTATTATATGGCGGCATATTAACACTATTTCTCGCGGACCGCGTATTTAAAATTTTTTTTATAAAAAATCCCGCGGCGAAGCGGTTTTTTTTATTTTTAAGTTTTGCCCTGACAAAAAATAATGGAATCGCGTTTGGATTGCCTGTTAATAATATATTGCTCAATGCGATAGTTTTTTTGTTTATTATAATTCTTTCAATGCTTTTTTTAAATATAATGAATGTCGCAGAATATGTTAATGCGGAGGGAAATATTCGCAGATACGCGAAAGTTGTAATTTTTTTAATTCTTTTGGCGGCTATAAGCAATTTTATAGATCGAGCTTTATATGGCGCAGTTATTGATTATATTGAACTGCCATATTTTGTATCTTTGAATATTGCTGATATAATGATAACAACTGGATTTTTTTTGATTGCAAGCAATTATATTTTAGGAAAGATGAAAATAAAATGAGGGTGTAGAAAAAAAATTGTCATTTCGAACTCCGCAAGGCGGGGTGAGAAATCGCTTATATTAGTCAATTTCTAAATTCAAGGGATTTCTCCCTACGGTCGAAATGACAAAAAATAGCTTGTAAGATGCTATTATTCTACAGTCTAATAATAGAAAATATTTTTTATTTTTAAACCGCAGAATAATTATTGGGAAATAAAAATCATCATCTATCTTCCAATACTACCCATCCATCAAATGGTTTATAAGTTTTAGGATCAATAGGACACCTACTATTAGCGACAGCATTACTGCACAATTCCCAACTATCTTTTATTCTTATCCTCGGTTTTACAAGACAACACCCCGCGCCAACGGACGCTCCGCGATCTGAGCATTCCTTAGATCCGGGCGAAAAACAGCATACTCCGGAATTATCCGAAATACAGGACGGTCTATCTATGTTATCTTCATTATTTGCTAATTTAGCAGCTTCTGTTTTCGCGGTATTATAAT
>JAZDNE010000014.1:0-3597 GCA_043800235.1 bacterium
ATTAGTCGATTTAATTTTTGCCGCAAGATTTGTGAATTTTCTGAATTCTTTTTTCCAAAACTTTAAATAATCTTTGAAAGTTTTTTTATCTTTTATAAATAGATTCAGACAATATTTTCCGACTCTTTTATGATCCGCAAAATTTTCATAATAATAACCGACATTATCTTTAAGATAAAGCAATATTTTTCGATACTTAGGCCCTCCCAAAAATTCGTTCGAATATTTGATTGAATGCATGGGAATAGAAACATTGTAAGCGCGAAGGTCGCTCCTTATTAATTCTTCCCAATTTTCTTTATGATTTGTCGTCATATAATTTATTTTTTTGGTTCTTTGGAAAATTTTATGGGTGGTTATATTTAAAAACCTAAATATGGAAAATATAAATGTCATTCCGCAACGCATAGCGAAGCCCGTTAGGGCAAGTGGGGCGTATGCGGAATCCATTTGAAAGCAAATCACCATGATTTTTTTCGCTAACTTTATTTAAAAAAATTAAAACGAAATTAATTTATAATTTTTCAGCCCCTACTACAAAATCATGGATTCCGCATAACCGCTCGTACCTCGCGGTTTGCGGAATGACGCAGATATGCCGAATTTCAATGTCTTGGTAAACTAAATCAACCCATACAATTATCAGAAGAATCATTTTTTTATTATTTTATTTAATTAAAAATCCACTGGGGAGGGGGGGGTATTTTTTTACTATCCGCACTGTTCCCGCATCCGCGTCAACTCCCAATATTTCCTATAGAGTTGTGGAGATGGGAGGAATTGCACACTCCGTCCTCCTTGAATATAAAATTCAAGACGCTCTACTTCTGAGCTACACCCCCTGATTTGATAGATTTGTCAGTTTCAAAAGCTTTTTTTCTTAATAATATTTCATCAGCAGCTCTATTCAATGATTTGTGTAATTCAGGATAATAAGGTTGTAATTCACTATTTAATTTTAACAAATCCGTTAAAAATATTAAATCTAACTTTATTCCAAGATTTTTTAGGCTGTTTATAAAACTCTTTGCATATATTCGAGTATACATTTTTCTGTGTGCGCTTTGCAGTTTTGAATATGATTCGCAATCAGTAAAAATTCTATGCAAAACCCGTATTGCTTGAGTCGCAATAAGAATATGGGACTTATTATGATTTACAGCTTTTTTAGAAATAAAATTTATAATCGGACTTATTGTTTCTACTTCCCAAATATTATCTAAATTATTTATGACCATTAATAATCGTTCTACCCCCGCAACAGATAATGCCATGCTGTTCTTATTTTTATTAAAGCCCACTATTTCATTTTTATTGAAAATAGGAGAAAAACATAAATGTTCTATGGTGGCAATATCCAATAATTTATTTTTATATTCGTATAGAATTTCATTTCTATATCCCCAAGGTGTAGGCAAACCAAATATATTTAATGCCAGCATCGTATTTCGTGATTGATCTATAATTAATTGATTTTTTTTTAAGTGATAATATTTTTTCCAGTAATTTACCCAAAGATCAGTAGGGTAAAACTTTCTAATATTGTATTTTCTGGCTGTAGCTTTAGAAACTAAACATTTACTAAAATAGGTAACTTTAATTTTTTTAATATCAAAGCCTAAGTCTATTAGGAATTTTATAGTCGTGTTTATAGAATATTCACTTATTTTATTTTGTTCTTCCTTAGAATCGGCAAGAGCTATACAACCGCCAATGCCAGCCATATCAAACAAAGAAAGATATCTATAAGATTCATTATTATTTTTTATAATTAATTCCCAATCATTATGACGGATGCATGGTTGAATTTTTGAAAAAATTAAATTTTTATCGTAATTTAAATAATTTCCAAATTCATTAATCATTTCATATTCAGTAAAGCTAAGATTAAAGCAATTAGGAAATCCCTTATGGCATACCGGCGCATTTTTTAAGATTTTCATTCCCGGATAGTTTGCACATTCGAAAATTTTGTTTCTTAAATTTATCATTTTCATATAATGCTTTTTTAACTTATTCCGTTTCCTCCATTATTCGCGTCGAAATTTTCGCTTATAAATGCTTTCCAGTAAATCCAAAGTTGCCTTTACCGACGGATTGTCTGTATTTTTCAAAATAACCCTATCATCAAATTCATCAAGTAGAGGAGACAAAAATTCATCTCCCCACGAAGGAGTGAATGTAATTACTCCATCAAAATCAACAATGATTTCTTTATCTTTTTCCGCTTCCCTTAGAGATGGCCTAAAAGCGGCATACGATTCTTTTCCGAATTGTCTGCCTGTTAAAGTTGTTCCGAATTTTTTAAGAAAAATTATCATATAATTAAAATTTAATTAACGCGAAGCAGCCATGAAAAGAAATAGATATCTATGTCGATAATTGTAAATAAATTAAATTTCATAGATTTTATAAATCTATACAAAATTTATATATTTTATTCCATAACATCAATATATTTTTGTCAAATCTATACATTTTTAATAATATAGAGTTTCAAATTTTTGTTAATTTTACGACTAATTCCTTATATCCGCGTCGACTTCTACAAAATTGTCGTCCTTTTTAGGCTGTCCCAAAAGTGTCATACTGCGCTTGACGCGGTATCCAAAAATTTTAAAATTTGCCTTAACTCGCTGGATTCCGCATCAAGTGCGGAATGACAAGAAGAAGTTTTTTTACTTTTTTGATAGGCTATTCAGCACTCTATCTGAAAAGTTTTTATTTAATTATTTTTACTATCCCATCATCCGCGTCAACTTCAACTAAATCGCCGTCTTTCAAATTTTTAAATAACCCCTTAATCCCGACAATGCAAGGAACTATTATATGTATTTTCTAATTTCTTTTTTCAACTGCTCTAAATCTTTATAAATAATAATATTAAATTGATTATCCAATGCTCCTTGTATCCTATCGTCCCTATCATCAACATAAATTGTTTCTTGCCCGGTTATCCCGGTTTGTTCTAAAGCATATCGAAAAATTTCTTTATCAGGTTTTCGTATATGCACATAACCAGAAACAACCTTTATTTTAAAAATATCGTCCCATCCATTTTTTTCCATTGCACATTCAAACCATTCTTTTGGGTTGTTAGAAATAATCCCCGTAATTAGGTAATTTTTTAATGTTTTTATATAATTTGCTATCTCATGATTGGGAATAAAATTAGCAAGTATAATTTGCCTTAAATCTCCAATATCTAAAGCACCCTTAAAATTATCTTCAACTGAAGAAAAATATTTTTTTTCACTAATCAATCCAAGTGTAAATTTTTTCCAGTAAGGTCTATTATGCATCGCTTCATATAATCTGCCTGATTCAATCGAATTTATTTCTTCATATTTTTTTATACCTGAAGTATAACCGTCTTTTAAAAGGACATTTCCCATGTCGAAAAAAATAGCTTTTATCATATTATTAAGAGGTGAAATTTTATTCAATGTATGCTTAAAGGGGCTGTCGCCGAATGCTCCTTTAGTCATAAATTTCCAGATTTCGAGGCATAATTTTTCAAACAAATTTTGCGGTTTAGCCTAAGCTAAGGGGAAAAAATTTTTTGGAAAATTTGACCGAAATATGGGAATTTAGGAC
>JAZDNE010000018.1:0-20827 GCA_043800235.1 bacterium
TTTAGTCATAAATTTCCAGATTTCGAGGCATAATTTTTCAAACAAATTTTGCGGTTTAGCCTAAGCTAAGCCAATAAATTTTTTGGAAAATTTGACCGAAATATGGGAATTTAGGACAAAGAGGCATTCGGCGACAGTCCCTTTACATTACTCCCGCTAATAAGCAACAACCGTCGACCTGCAGAGTCCCCAAAAAAATCGAGGACTCTGCAAGACAAAAATACTTATTTCACTGCGCCCGAATACGCGATCGCTTGCGCTATGTTCCAATCAGCCGTTGTCCATGGATGATGCCCATAAATACTCTTAAAAATATCCAACGCGTTTCTTTCTTTTGAAACATTTCTGTTTCCCGATTTTTGTCGCAACCCATACGCCATCACCACTACTGCGGCATTATCATTTGCATTATCCGCGTCCGCTTCCCTCTTAAAAATTCTGCTGAATTGTTGACGCGCCATTTCCTCCGCATTTTGGCTTAACGCGCTCGGCCATCTCCCATTGGCTATTTTTTCAAGATCGGAAAATTCTTCTTCCGTTTCAGGCAATTTCCCATAAGCGTCTTTATAAGAAAAAACCACAGCCGTTCTTTCTCCTTCGCCCAATAGTTTTGTATCTTCATTCGCGCCGTCAAGAATAAATCCCTTTAATCTTTCTTGCGCTTCGCTGGATAAATTTTGAATATCCCCCGCTAAATTGCTCAAATACTTCGCATACGGTTTTTCCACGGATTCGCCTTTAACCTTGCTTATTTTTTGCTCTTTACCCATCTCTTTCACTAACTTATTATAGTACTGCTTTAATGATGCCAAAGCGACGCTGTATTTGTCGCTAAGACGATTAGTAAGCATCATTACCGCAACCACATTTTTTACCTTAAATCCGCATCTAATGTAGTATTTTTTAACATTTGTTTCCTGAAATATTTTTGGCTTAGAACAAAATACATCGTCGCCAAACTTTTCCCATTTTTTCAAAGCAATGTTAGGCATGGCCCCGACATTATCCTTATATTCAGTCTGTGCATCTTCGAGAGAATTATACAACGCCACATCTAAACCATATGATTGCTCGTTTTTTTCATAATCAACTGAAGCATAAACCTGCCTTATTTTTTGTTTAGACTCAATCGTATTTTGGGTTGATGTCCCTATTGCCTCTATGCCTATATCTATCCGCGAATCCTCGCTGGAACTAACCGATGGAGTGCTGATCGCCAAATCTATCAATATAAACTTTTTCCCAAGTTCTTTTTGAGTAAGCAATGTTTTATTCAAATCCACATCTATCAAACCGTTTGCGTTTTTTATGCACGCGCCATCATTGCATCCGATCAGGCAATAATTACCTGTTTTTACCACATAACCCGCTCCGCCCGTAGGATCATTTTGCGTCTCGCAATAAAACTCTTCAGTATAATTGATACTTTTATCTTGCACCTCGCAGCATTTATCAGTATAGGTCGCGACTTTGCTTATATTGCCTCCGTAGCTATCATAACCCTTCGTTGTTCCTTTTTTATAAAAATCTTGTCCGCCGTCTGAATCCGCGCATAAAAACGCTGTTTCGATTTTCTTTTTAAAAGTATTATTCTTCTCATTTGATTCTTTTAAAACCGCAAAACCGTCAATCATTGCCGTTAAATTTTTCGATCCTCCTGTTTTAAAATACCCGACGAATGTATAAGAAAAAATTCCTTGTGGCGCGATCGTATAATCTTTTTTTATGTCAGGCAAAATTAAAAAAGATTTTTGAGTAAACCCAGGAAAAACCACTCTCATATAAAGTGGGTTTGCTTTGCCTTTAACGAACACTATCGGCGCAGAGCCATTGTTTTTTCCTTTAACCAATATCTTTACTTCTTTATTAGGCACAGGATTAGCCGGAGAAAGAGTTATCTCGTCAATTACTAAATCAGGAAGATCTAAAACATTTTTAATCGTAGAAAAAGAAACCACAACAGGATTGCCATATACATAATTACCCACATTGTCAAGATAAAACTTTTTTAGTTCAACATAATACTTTGTTTCTGGTTTCAAATTTTTTAATTCAACCATGCTTCCATTAAAATTACCTGTAATATTCGGGTCGTTTATTACATCATTCGACAACGAAATTACATTATTTAATTCACTCTCGCTCTTCGCCAACTTATATTCTCCTATACTGCCCATACTTGCCTGCCAGTAAACTCTCGCTGAATTACTCGTGATATTATCAACTTTTGTTATAATAATATCTATATCTTTTATGCACGCCCCGTCTTGGCATCCATTCGGACAATCCTTAAACTCGCGCAAAACCGACCCGCTATCTCCGCAATAATATTCATAAAGCCTGCTCTTTGGAACATTAGAGTGATCGCCAGAGTGATCGCCTGTCCCACCGCAAAAATCAATTTTTTCTCCTGTTCCCATCTCCACATCATTCGCATAACTAATTTTTCCTTTATGGTCATAATCTTTCCCGCCGTCTGAATCGAAGCATACAGGAGTAGATGTCGCAATCTCTCCAGTGCTTGTAGCGGTTTGCGCTCCGCAAACATTCGGCAATGCCGCCATTGCCAAAAAACCCAAGCATATCGCCGACGCGCCGACAATACGCCACTTGATAAATTTACTCATACTTTATACGCATATAATAATATAATAATAATTTCGATAAAAATTTATTATTTTATTATTTTCTGCAAATTTTACAGCGACCGTCTAAAGAATTAAGTTCCCTTCCATGCCAAGAAATAGGAATCTGCTAACACTATTTTAAAAGGATTACCGCCGAATGGCGCATTGCGTCATTCTAAGCGACGAAAGAACGAATAATCCCCTTGTTTTTTCCGCTTAGAATTAATTTTTTATTTTCTTATCCTAAACTATCCGCCCTTTCTTACAAAACCATGCCTTGCAATATTTCTTCTTTTTTCGCTATAACAATTTACTTCGCCATTGCTTATTTTTATATCAATTTTTTTACCTCTAAAATATGTCCTATTAAAATTATTCCTCACCTTATCCGCATACTTTTTTTCTATTGAAAAAGTTGAGTATTCCTGCATTAGGTTTATTCTTCCAATTCTAATGCCGTTTAAATTTTTATTAGAATTAAACAACGCAAAAAGCTCTTTAATATCAAAACCATGTTTTTTCCCAAAATTGATTTTCAAAATGGCATTATCGCCGCTCTCTTTTCTTTCGTAAAAATTTTTAGCTTCATAATTCAAATCGGCGACATTTTCGCAATTATTCATAAAAGAACCGAATTTATGAATAATAAAATATTTTATTAAATCTTCTTTATCTATTTTTTCAAACCTTTCTGAAATTTCTTTAAAATAACGCCCATCGCCAATTCGCTTTATATCTATATTTTCTATCTCATCAAGAAAATTTTTAATTTGTTTATGGCAAATTTCTTCTCCGCTTGGAACTCTTTTCCGTTCAATTTTTTTACCAATAACATATTCAATCTCTTTAATTATTCTTGTCTCTCTCGGGCTTACAATGGAAATAGAAACTCCGCTTTTTTGAGCTCTTCCTGTTCTTCCGCTTCTATGTGTATAAACTTCATTTTGATCAGGAAGATTATAATTTATAACATGAGAAAGATCGTTTATATCTATACCTCTTGCAGCAACATCCGTAGCAACGAGCAAATTGATTTGCTTGCGCTTAAACTTGTCCATAATTTTTGTCCGCATATTTTGCGTAATATCGCCATGCAAAGCTTCCGCGTCATAACAAGACTGCCTTAATTTATCAGATACTTCTTGGGTTTCTCTCTTAGTGCGGCAAAAAAGTATTCCATAAACACCCGGCAAATAATCTAAAATCCTTTTTAACGCCTCAAAACGATCTTTAGTTTGAACAATATAATATTCATGACTGACTTTATCCGCTCCGACATTTTTTTCTCCTATGCTTATTTCTCGCGCCTCAGACATATATTGTTTTGCGATAGCATAAACAGTTTTAGACATAGTCGCCGAAAAAAGAAAAGTTTTCCTTGTTTCTGGAGTTTGCATTAAAATCGCGTCTATATCATCTTTAAATCCCATCTTCAACATCTCGTCAGCCTCGTCCAACACGAGCCATTGAATGGAATGAAGTTTTAAAATTTTTCTTCTGATTAGATCATGGACGCGGCCGGGAGTGCCTACGACAATATGCGTTCCTTTTCTTAATGAACTTATTTGCAAATCCATTCTTTCACCGCCATAGACGGCAGTAACTTCAATCCCTTTTAAATATTTAATGAATTTTTTTATATCGCGAAAAATTTGAATGCATAATTCTCTTGTCGGGCAAAGAATTATTGCCTGCAAGTCTTTTTTATTTGAATTTATTTTATTTAAAATTGGAAGACTAAACGCGCCTGTTTTTCCAGTGCCTGTCTGGGCTAAGGCGATTAAATCTTTCTCTTTTTCCAATATAAAAGGAATAGCTTTTTCTTGAATAGCCGTAGGCTCTGTAAAACCAAGTTCTTCGAGACCCTTTAATATTTCAGAATTTAAACCAAGTTCTTTGAATGTTGCCATAAATGTTCTACCAATAAATAATCATCCGCGCCAACGCCCAATAAATTTTAAATATAGGATTGGCAATATGACGGAGCAGAGGATTATCAATCTCTTGATACATAATCTCACCAACAAAATTTTTTGTAAATTCTCTATCGTTCAGCTTGCGCGTTCTCTGAATATAGCGCCGTTTTTTAAAAATGTCCGCTAAATTTTTTTTGTTTAATATATATGCGCACGAGCGCAATTTTTCTTTTGCCCATCCGCCACGCAAAGCAAACAACCACATCCCGCATTCCATAACAACAAAAGCGGGGCTTATCAATATTAAAGTCGGCAGCTTCAAATAAGTTAAAAGAATTCGATAACGATTTCGCTCCATATAATAATATTTTTTAATGCTTCGCGAAAATTCGTAATTATGGAACATCACAGATTTTGAAGCAATGACTATTCTATATCCTGCCATTTTTATTTTAAAACTTAAATCTGTATCTTCATGGTATAAAAAAAATTCCTCGTCAAAACATCCTGCCTCTTTTAAAACACTCGCCCTATACAAAACACTGGCGCTGCTCGCGTAAGTTATGTCTTTAATTCTTAATTCTTGTTCCCCTAATTTCTTTCTATTTCCCTCGCAAAATCCAAATCCAAGAAAATGCAATTGATTCCCGACGCTGTTTATCATTTCTTTGTCATTAAAATGCAACATTAGCGATTGTACTCCTCCAATTTTTTTATCGCTTTCCGCCGCTTTTACTAATTCAGATAACCAATTCGGTTCAACCGCCGTATCCTGATTTAATAAAACAATATAATCATATCCCTTGTCCAGCGCGTATTTCATCCCAATATTATTCCCTTTATCAAATCCATAATTTCTATCATTTTCAATAACCGTAAATTCTGGATAATTTTTTTTTACATATTCCGCCGCGCCGTCATTTGACGCGTTATCAACAATGATAAATTCTCTGCTATCTTTTGGATAATCTTGATTTATAATACTGCCTAAACAATCAGGCAAATATTTCATTCCGTTCCATATTAAGATTATAACTGCTGTTTTAGGCATACTTTATTGATAATCCAAAAAAATAAACAAATAAAAATTTATTCCAAATCATACGGGGCTGTCGCCGAATGCTCCTTTAGTCATAAATTGCAAGATTTACCAGGCATAATTTTTTAAACAAATTTTGCGGTTTAGCCTAAGCTAAGCCAATAAATTTTTTGGAAAATTTGACCGAAATATGGAGATTTAGGACAAAGAGGCATTCGGCGACAACCCCCATGCCAAATTTCCTCTTTAAATTTTCCTATAAAATGCTATAATTCTATTATACTATATGCTAACAAAAAAAGCAAAACATATAATTTCCGCGCTTGCATTTATGGTTATTCTAATTTCACCCGTGTTAGCCGACACAAAAACTGACAGCGACATTGACGGGATATTAGATAAGGACGAAATAGAAATTTACTGCACTAATCCAGAGGACAAAGACACTGACAATGACGGATATAGCGATTGGCAAGAACTAAACAACGGATATTCGCCTCATAATCCAACTCCGATAAAATTAGAAAAGAATGATCAAGATAGCGACGGACTTTCTGATAAAATGGAGTTAAAATTCCACTCTTCTTTAATCAATGCCGATACAGACGGGGACGGACTCGCGGATGGCGCGGAAATAAACGCGGGACTTAATCCCTTAAATAGCGCTACTGGCGCGCATTTAGAAAAAAGAATAACGATAGACACAAAAAAACAAGAATTAAGCTATTTTTTAGGAGGAGTAATGATGGGAAAATTCATAGTATCCACAGGAATTCCAAGAATGCCGACTCCAAAAGGAACTTTTCAGATTGACGGAAAATCAAAACGGGCGTGGTCCGCGCGATATGGACTTTGGATGCCTTTTTGGATGTCTCTTAATCAAGGAAAATTCGGAATACACGAACTTCCTGAGTGGCCAAACGGATATAAAGAAGGCGCGGACCATCTCGGCAAACCTGCGTCGCACGGATGTGTCCGACTCGGCATTGGCGATGCCGAATTTTTATATAATTGGGTGGAGATTGGAATGAGAGTGGCGATATACTAAACTATATGTCTTACGCAGATTCGAAAAATATTGGAAAAATTTCTTTCATCAAAGAAAATTTTATCATAACCAAAAATTTAAAAACCGCGGAATTATATGAAATAGTACAGATAGGACATAAAAAAATAATTGGCGAAATTATAGAGATTGCTCCTGACGAAACGCATATTCAAACTTATGAAAATACAACTGAACTTTCCATCAATGATCCAATTTATTCAACTAATCATTATTTTTTATCAAAATTAGGACCAGGCGCTTTTAATTATACTGAAAAAAATCAAAACTTAATGGGAAAATGGAATTTTTTGCCTATGATGTTTAAAGGCGGCGAAGTAAATCATGGCGATATTCTTGGAGAAGTTAAAGAAACTGCTTCCGTAAGCCATAAAATTATAACTCCTTATAAATTAAACGGAAAAATAATATCAATCAGAAGCGGCAATTTTACAATCCAAGAACCGATCATTCAAATTCAAGACAAAAACAAACTAATTGATATTTTTATGAGACAAACTTGGCCGATGAGAATGCCTCGCCCATATCAAGAAAAAATTTCTTCTGAGCCTGAATTAATTTCTAAACAAAAAATATTAGATTCTATTTTTTGCTCTAAATTTAATCAACAAGAAGATAAAATAGAAAAATCTATAATGCAGAAACAACTGGCAAAATGGACAGGAGCGGATATAATTATTGCCGTGATGCGCAAAAAAAATTTGCCTGCATTTTTAAATAAATTTACTGAATTTAAAGATCTAAAATCAGAACAATCTTTATTGGAAAAAACTTTTTTTTTCATCAATGGCTCTGGATTACCTTCTTCTCGCGATATATTTATGGATAAAACTATCGTTGCCGCCGAGTATTTCCGCGATATGGGTTATAATGTTTTACTGATTATAGATGAGCTAAGCGGATGGCGAAAAGATTTGGAAGAGCTTGCGCATTCTTGCGATAATAAATCATCATATTATTCTTTGCGGCTAAAAAATTTCTTCGCCCGGGCTGGACGGGTAAAATGCGCGGGCAAACCTTACAGAGAAGGATCTGTGGCTATTATAGGAGGAGAGGAATAAATTTTAGATTTTTTGCTTTGTTGACGATTCATTTGCCTTATTTTTTTTTGTTTGGTAACATATAAAATACATACAACCTTGCGAATTAAGGTTTTTTATAACATTTAAAAAAATATGGAAAATAAAAAATACATTCGCCCGTCATGGGATGAATACTTTATGAATATTGTTGAGATTATAGGAAGCAGAGGAACCTGCGACAGGGGGAGATCAGGTTGCGTAATAGTAAAAGATAAACATATCGTAACAACAGGATATGTAGGCGCGCCGATAGGATTGCCTCATTGCGACGAAATAGGACACGAATTGCACACTGTTACTCACGAAGACGGGACGCAAAGCAAGCATTGCATAAGAACCACCCACGCAGAACAAAATGCGATTTGTCAGGCGGCAAGAATTGGAGTTGCTTTAGAAGGCTCGACGCTTTACTGCAAAATGACCCCCTGTTACGCATGCGCAAAAATGATAATCAATGCGGGAATAAAAAGAGTTGTCTGCGCGCAAGATTACCATGCCGGCAAGCGAAGCAAAGAAATTTTTAAAGAAGCTGGCATTAACTATAATTTACTTTCCAATAAAATGACTACCTACGCGGATATGACAGCAGAAAAAACAGAACCCGCAAAAAAATAATTTTATTATTTATGTCTAAAATTTTTATTTACGATGAATTTAACCCGCAAGATACGGCTATGTTGCAGGCGCTTTATTCGCGAAGTTCTAAAAGCGTTGAGGAACATGTTGAAAAGGTAAAAAAAACAGGTTCTGGTAAATTTATGGAAAGTTTTTATATCGGATATGGTCATAAAAGCATAGCTGATTGCGGCAGCACGACTTTATTTATTGAACAAATAAGCATCCTTGCTGATAAAGCGTTGCAAGATTGGCCATTATATTCAGGTCAAGAAACAAGCACTCGCTATGTTGATATGGCAAAGCAATTGATAATTGACCCATTAAAAATTCCTGAATCAAAAAATATTTTAGATAAATGGATGGATTTTTATTTGACCAGTCAGGAAACCGTGGCTGAACATTTAATAAAAAAATATCCTCGCAAACCGGATGAGGATGAAGCGGTATATATGCGCGCGATAAAAGCAAGGGTATTTGACAGCTTAAGATGTTTTTTGCCTGCTGGAATTACGACACAATTAAGCTGGCATACCAATTTAAGGCAGGCATGGGATAAATTGGCTATGTTGAGATATTATCCGCTTCCCGAAGCGCAAAAAATAGCGAGTGAAATTATATTTAAATTAAAAGAAAAATATCCGCATAGCTTCAGCCATAAATTATATGAGGATCAGGAAGCATATTGGAAAAAAATTGGCGAAGACTATACTTATTATAATCCAGAAAAATTGGATAATAATTTTTCATATAAAACAAATATTAATATAGCCGAATTTGAAAAAAATAAAGATTTGATAAATTCAAGACCAATAAAAACTAACATTCCCCATTTTATTACGGAATTAGGAAATATTACTTTTGAATTTTTGCTTGATTACGGCTCTTTCAGAGATATACAACGGCACAGGAATGGTGTTTGCAGAATGCCACTTTTAACGACTGACTTCGGATTTAATGATTGGTATTTAGATCAATATCCTGAAGATGTAAAACAAAAAGCGATAGCCCTTATTAAAGAACAAAAAATTCTTATAAATAAACTTAATGCAACGCCTGAAATAAAGCAATATTACATAGCTTTAGGATTTAATGTGGCTTGTAAGCTATCGTATGGGCTGCCGGCGGCGATTTATGTAATTGAACTTCGGGCAGGAAAAACCGTCCACCCTTCCCTTCGCAAAATCGCCCATCAAATGCACTATGCGATGTTAAAAATGCTTCCAGGAATAAAACTATATTCTGATTTAGAACTTGATGATTGGGATATAAGGCGCGGACTGCATGATATAAGAGAAAAATAATCTTATTTAACCAGAAAAATATGCGAAACAATAACAAAAAAATCATACTCGGTTTTGTCGGAGAACTCGCGGGGGGAAAAGGGACTTCCTGCGATTATTTGATTAAAAAATATGGCGCGGGATACCATCGTTTCTCAACGATTCTGCGGGATGTTTTAAAACGGCTTTATATTGAAACATCGCGCGAAAATATGCAAAAAATCTCTACGGTATTAAGAAAAAATTTCAGCGAGGATATTTTAGCGCGCGTTATAGCCGATGATGTAAAAAATGATCCGCATCAGGTCGTGGCTGTAGACGGCGTAAGAAGAGAGGCGGATATAAAATATTTACGCGAAATAGAAGGGTTCCATCTTGTTTATATAACAGCAGACATTGAAAAAAGATTTGAACGAATTAAAAAAAGGGATGAAAATCCTGATGACGCGGGGAAAACTTTTGAACAGTTTAAGCTGGATCATCTTGGAGAAGCAGATTTAGAAATTCCTCTTGTCGGAGCAAAAGCAAATTTTAAAATTGACAATAATGGAACTATTGAAAAATTATACGCACAGATTGAGAAGATATTGGGAAAAATTTCTAACGCGTCATCCTGAGGAGCGAAGCGACGAAGGATCTCTTGGCTCACAGCACTATCACTATCCCTGCCTCGCGCCTTGAGATTCTCACCTCATCCCTCGACTTAGAATAACGCGACTATCTCAACAATATGATTCTAAAAATAAAAAAACTCAATCCTTACGCGAAAATTCCATACTTTGCCCATAATGACGACGGCGGTATGGATTTATTCGCCATTGAAGAAATCCATTTAGCGCCGGGTGAAAAAAATAATATAGCGACAGGAATTGCTGTTGAAATACCTGAGGGATATGCAGGGCTAATTTGGGATAAGGGCAGTATGGCAAATCAATGTTTGCACACCATCGCCGGCGTTATAGATGCCGGCTATCGCGGAGAAGTTATAATTTTAATAATTAATTTATCCAAAGAATTTATCACAATTAAAAAAGGACAAAAAATCGCGCAAATGCTTATTCAAAAAATTGAACAGCCTGAAATAATAGAAACTTTTGAACTTTCAGATACTGCGCGACAGGATAATAAATTCGGCTCAACAGGTAAATTCTAAATCTAAAATATATGCGCGGAAAATTTATTGTGCTATATGGCGTCAATAATTTAGGCAAAACGACACAGGCTAAAATGCTTGCGGATCGGCTTAACAACGAGGGTAAAAAAACTGAATATTTAAAATACGGAATTTATAATATAAATCCTTCTGGAATATTATTGAATAATTATCTGCGTGAAGGAAACATTTATAATTTAAGTCCGCGTGAATTCCAAATAATCCATGCATTGAACAGGACGCAATATGAACCGATTTTAAAAGAAAAACTTAACAAAGGGATAAATATTATCGCAGAAGATTATACAGGCACAGGCATATCTTGGGGCATAGGGAACGGGGTATCGGAAAAATTTTTAAAAACAATAAATTCCCATCTTTTAAAGGAAGATATAGCTTTTCTTTTTGACGGCGAACGCTTCAAAGAATCAATGGAAAATAATCACAGACACGAAACTGATGAGAAACTAACTATTAAAGTAAGGCAAACGCATCTGCGAATCGGAGTAGAATTAGGATGGAAAAAAATTAACGCAAATCTGCCAATTAAAAAAATACATAATATTATTTACAAAGAAATTAAAAAAATTATTTAATAATAAAATATGCTAAAATAAAAAAACAAGGGCTGGACAAAAATAAAAACTTGTCCAACCCTATTTATGCTCATTTTACAGGCTGAAAAATTTCTAAATAATTTTCAATTTTTTCAACTTGTAAATTATTTTTCTCCCATTCTTTCAGGAGAAAAAATTTATAACTATCTACTAAGGCCTGCCAACTGGCCTCAATAATATTTTCGGATACCCCGACAGTCCCCCACTTATGGCGCTCCTCGCAAGACTCAATGAGAACACGGGTCTTGGCGGCCGTCCCTTGTCGATCATTAAGAATACTAACTTTATAATCCGTCAATTTCATTAAACCAATCGACGAATATTTAGAAACAAGGGATTTCCTTAACGCCTCGTCTAAGGCATTAACAGGACCTTCGCCAATTCCTGCCTGAGGCTCTAACCAAACGCCTTCTACCTCTATTTGAACAACGGCGGTGGCATAAGGATGCTTGTCGCCATTCCTTTTGCCAACATAAACAGAATACCCCACTCCTGCTAATTGAAAAAAATCAGGATACCTCCCTATAGCCCTTTTCATCAATAATTCAAAAGAGGCCTCGGCTGCCTCAAATTGAAAACCAAGATTTTCCATTTCCTTCAATTGATTTAAAAGATGAATTATCTCCGGAGAATCTTTGGAAAGATCAACCCCATACTCAACAGCCTTGTAGAGGAGATTGCTTCTGCCTGCCTGATCCGAAACCAGAACTCGCTGATGGTTCCCTACCAAAGCCGGCTGAATGTGCTCATAGGTCAAGGTGTTTTTTTGAATAGCGCTGACATGGATGCCACCCTTATGGGCAAAGGCTGAATCTCCGACATAGGGTTGGTTGCTCCATGATTTGAGGTTGGCAATTTCATTGACAAACCTTGAAACACTGGAAATGCTCTTTAATTGACTATCGGAAATACAATCCTTGCCTAATTTTAATTTAATATTGGGAATAATGGAGCAAAGATTAGCATTTCCGCAGCGCTCACCGATCCCATTAATTGTCCCCTGCACATGATGGACGCCCAATTGAATAGCCATCAGGCTATTGGCTACAGCGCTTTCCGAATCATTATGCGCATGAATGCCCAAAGGCTTGGAAATCACTTGCCGAACAGCCTGGATAATAGGAGGAACCTCATGAGGCAGAGTTCCGCCATTGGTATCACACAAAACTACACAATCAGCCCCTGCCTCCTCGGCGACTTTAATGGTTCTTAAAGCATATTCCTGATTATTCCTGTAACCGTCAAAAAAATGCTCAGCATCATAGATGACTTCCTCAGCATACTTTTTCAATAGAACAATGGAATCAAAGATAAGCTCAAGATTACGCTCAAGATCAATATTGAGAGCATCAGTAACATGGAGATCCCAACTCTTCCCGAAAATAGTTATCACCTTTGACTCTGCCTGGATAAGGGCTAAGATGTTCGGATCTTTGTCAACCGGGTATTTGGCGTTGTGAGTGCTCCCAAAAGCAGCTATTTTGGCCTGATGAAGAGAAACCTTTTTGATTTTTTTAAAAAAGGTCATATCTTTAGGATTAGAACCGGGCCATCCCCCCTCAATATAATGAACGCCTAATTCATCCAGCTTTTCAGCAATCCGCAACTTATCCCCAGCCAGCAGAGAAACCCCCTCCGCCTGACTACCATCACGAAGAGTAGTATCATAAATCTTTACTACTTCCATTCCCATACTTTTTTTCCCCTTCTTTTATTTTTCTATTCAGGCATTGCCCGAATAGCAAAATTTACAATCCCTCTATCCCTCTATTTCAAAGATCTTCTTTTATCATCGCGCCAAAATTTTTGACGCAATGATTTACTAACGCGCCCCTCCCTAAGCGCTAATAATATTATCCCTCCATTTTCTCGATGGATACAGACTTCCCCCCGAAAGCCATAATATCCACCGAGAAAATGGGAGATACATACGCCATTTTTAACTTTTAAATCTAAAAAAACCGTCCCTTTTGAGACGGCCTTTGTTATTTCTTTTAAGTTTATAAGTTTAATTTATATTTTTAGGCGTCTTAGGGAACAACAGAAAAATCGGGCTAATAATAGCCTCGATAATAATAATGCTAATAATAATTGCCTTGCCTACTATAGCTTCAGTAAAGGCAGTTGTTCCCTTATGTAACTTCATATTTTGTTTATTAGTATACCAATTTTAAAAAACTTGTCAAATATATAATTTTTCGCTCATTTTAGCCAAATAATTTTTACAGATTATATTTTTTAACTTCAAATAAAGAGTTATCCACAATTTTTATTCCCATCTTAACTCTATATTAAATTCTTTCAATTTATTTTCCAATATTTTTTTTATCGCGTCTAAAGCTTCGACGCTTTTCCCCTCGGCGCGAACTGTGAGAGCCGGCTGAGTGTTAGACGCCCTTATGAGTCCCCAACCGTCTTCTAAAATAATCCTCGCGCCATCAATATCAATAATCTTATATTTATCTCTGAAATCATTGACAATTTTAGATATTATTTCAAACTTTTTCTCATCTGGACAATAAGGTCGTATTTCATCTGTGGCGAAATATTTAGGAGCATCTTTTAAAAGTTGCGAAAGTTTATTGCCGCTCTTAGACATAATTCTTAAAATTCTCCCTGCCGCATATAAAGCATCGTCTATGCCGTAATATTCGTCCCGAAAAAATATATGCCCGCTCATTTCACCTGTGGCTAAAACATTTTCTTCCAGCATTTTCGCCTTTATTAAAGAATGACCTGTTTTCCAAAAAATAGGCGACCCGCCATTAGCCACGATGTCATCATATAAAGCTTGGGAACATTTCATTTCTATAATCGCCTTTGACCCAGGATATTTTTTAAGAATTTCTCTTTGATATAAAATTTGAAGCATATCACCCCATATTATATTTCCTATTTCATCCACAACTCCAATCCTATCTCCGTCGCCATCAAATCCAAAACCTAAATCAGCGTTTTCTTCTTTAACTTTTTTTATTAAATCATTAAGGGCTTCCTTTTTGGCAGGATCTGGAAGATGGTTAGGAAAATTTCCGTCTAATTCGCAATAAAGAGGGACTACTTCGCATCCCCAATTCGCGATTATTTTTGGAGCGAATTTCCCGATTGCTCCGTTTCCGCAATCAACAATAACTTTAAATTTTTTGTCTATTTTAATTTTTTCTTTCAGCATTTCTTCATATTGAAAAAATGGATCTCTTTCGTAAATTTTCCCTTTTATAGTTTCTTTAAAATTTTCCGCTTTTATTATTTTTTCTAAATCTTTAATCTGTTCTCCATACATTGTGAACTCTCCTTTGCAAAGTTTAAAACCATTATATTCTCCTGGATTATGAGAACCAGTTATCATAATCGCGCCTTCTATTCCATATAAAATGCGGGAATAATAAAGAATTGGAGAAATTGTTAAACCTATATCGATAACATCTTTCCCCATAGACAAGATTCCTTTCACTAAAGATTTTTTTATTCTTTCCGAACTTAATCTATTATCCATGCCGACAATAATTTCTTTTCCTTTAATATAACTGGCGTAAGATTTTCCGATAAGCTCAACAACCTCATCTATTAAATCAATGTCAGCTATTCCTCGAATATCATACTCTCTAAAAATATAGGGATTGATCATAGAATTAATTAAGGGATATTGAAATAGCGCCTATTCCATCGTCCCATTAGAGTATCTTATGACTGTCGCCGCGATTCTATCCCTCTTTGCCAAAACTTCTTTCCCAGTAAGCATATTTTTCACTTTAAACTTTCCAGTCCGAATCTCGTCTTCGCCAATGCAAATTACAAACGGAATTTTTTGGCGATCCGCGGTTTTAATTTGCGCGCCAAGTTTTCGATTTGTATAATCAACCGCCACTCGCGCATTTTGCTTTCGTAAATTATCGGCCAATTCATCGGCAAAATTTGTATATTCCATATCTAACACGCAAATATATAAATCAGTCTTAGAACGATATTCTGGGAGTAAATTATATGTTTCCAAAACATCTCGAATAGTAACATCTCCCATTCCGAATCCAACGCCCGAGACTTTTTCAACATCAAATATTCCTACTAAATCGTCATATCGCCCGCCGCCGAATAAAGCTCTCATATTTTTCGGATTAGCATCAAAAACCTCAAACACAATTCCCGTGTAATAGTCAAATCCGCGCATCAATGTCGGATCAAAGACAACATTTTTTATTCCCGCCTTTTTTAAACTATTAATCACATCATTAATTTCATTTACTCCCCTTATCTCATCTTTATTTCCCTCTTTTTGATATCGCTTTTCATCTTTGCAGATTATCATATTCTCTAATTTCTTAGTTTCCTGTTCCTCTTGTTTTTTTGCTTTATCCGCTATCTTTATTATATCCTCGACTTCCTCTACTTTTTTCGCTCCTAAAAATTTCTCTATTATACGAAACAAAGACGCGTCGCCTGTAATCTCTTCCGCCTGCGCCTTAAATTCTTTTTCTCCTATCTTTAATTTGCGATCAATCAGCTTTGAGAGCTTATAAGATTTATATTCATCCAGCCCTAAATACTCATAAAAATAGTTCATAAGCCGCCGATTATTTATCTTAACTATAAATTTCTTCTCATCCACGCCAAAAGCGCGCATAATATCATAAGCTATTTTTATCATTTCTATTTCTGCTTTAATGTTTTGAACTCCAAATATATCAACATTTAGTTGCCAATGCTCGCGCAATCTCCCTCTTTGCGGCTTTTCATAACGCCACATATTCGGAATTGAATACCAACGCAAAGGGAATACAAGTTCTTTGCGCCGCCGCGCGACCATCCTCGCCGCGGTAGGAGTCATCTCCGGTCGTATTGTCACATCTCTTCCGCCACGATCCTTAAACGAATATGTTTGTTCATTTATAATCTCTTCGCCGGATTTTGCTCGATATAAATCCGTTTCCTCAAGCAATGACGCGTTATATTCTTGATATCCGTAATTTTCAACAACTCGTCGCATCGCGGAAAATATATAATTTTGCGCCGCCATGTCTTCTGGATAAAAATCCCGAGTTCCTTTGTATGGTTCTTTAGATAATTTATTCTTTTTCATATTATAATTTCGTAAAAAATCCGCATAAATCAATCATTTACATTCATTATCTTATCAAAATAAATAAATTTTTTCAATGATAGGGCTGTTGCCGAATGTTCCTTTAGTCATAAATTTCCAAATTTCGAGGCATAATTTTTTAAACAAATTTTGGGGTCATACGCAATTTAACCAATTCCAGCTCTATGATTTCTCACCCCGCCTTGCGGAGTTCGAAATGACAAAAAATATTTTTCTACACCCTCAATTTGTGGCAAAAAATTAACTTTTCGGAACAATTTTTTAAATCTTCCCTAAATCAAGAAACTCGTCTATCTTTATTCCTTTGACGAATTCCGGCATATGGCTTATTAAAATTATAGCGCCTTCATATTCATTGATAGCTTTAGCGATTACCTGTATATGCCGAAAATTTATATGATTAGTAGGCTCGTCAAGAATTAAAATTCCAGGTCGCATTAAAACTAATCTGGCAAAAGACAATAACCCTTTTTGCCCTTCGGATAAACAAGAAACCTTATGCCCCATCAAATCGCCGGTAATAAGAAACCCTGCCGCTATTGAACGCATCTCTTGTGCGTCAATCCCATCAATCCTTGCGCTATCAAGAGAATCAAATACAGTATCATCGAAATTAAGAGTGGAAAAATCCTGGCTATAATAACCTACTCGAATGCCATCAGTTATTTTTGCTCCTTCATTTTTACCTGAAACAAGAGACCTTAGCAAAGAACTCTTTCCCGCTCCATTTGGACCTGATATTAACATACGAGTCCGTTTTTTAAGAACTTTGTTGACTTCCTTAATAACTGGCTGATGATTGATAATAACTTTTACTGATTTAATTACCACTGTATCCCCTCCGCTAATATCCTCTGCGGGAATTTTAAAATCTCTTATTATTTTATCATCTTTTCTTACATCTACTTTATTTTCTTCAAGTTCTTCTGTTTCATCGCGCATTTTTTTCGCCAATCGTCTCATCTTGCCGCCTTTATGCGAGAAAAAATTAGCTTTTTCTTTTCGATCTTTAATTTGTTTTTCCAACTGAGCATTTTTTTTTCGCTCTCTTTCAACGCGACTCTCTATTTCTTCAACCACTGAATAATAATCTCCAACATACATTTCCAATTTTTTAGTAAAAATATCAAGATAAATAACTCCCTCAGTAAAACAATTTAAAAAATCTGCGTCATGAGATATAACAATCACTGTTTTATCATACATTACTAAAAATTCAATCAAGTGATCAATGCCTGCCTGATCAAGATTATTCGTCGGCTCGTCAAGAAGTAAAATATCAGGGTCTTGAATCAATGCGAAAGCAAGCAATAATCGCGCTTGCTGACCGCCTGAAAGTTCTCCCACGCGTTTTTCCATCGACGCAGAAAAATTAACAGCTTCCATAACTTTGCTTATTTTACTTCTGATATTTCCTGGAACTATATTAAAAGCTTTAGCAAAATATTCTTCCACTGTTAAAGAAAAATCATCTCTTGCAACCACTTGCGAAGCGGCGCCGATAGTCGCTCCATTAGCGATAGATATTTTCCCGCTTTTTGGTTTAAGCTCTCCTTTTATTAGAGAAAAAATAGTGCTTTTACCAGCGCCATTCTGTCCCATCAATGTAAATTTCGCGCCTCTGCGCGCGCTAAAACTAACCTCGTCTAAAATAGGTCTCTTTTCTAAATATTCATAAGATACTTCATCAAATCTTAAAATTACTTCTTCAGCCATATAAATTAAAAAACAACTCTCTTTAAAATGAGTTGCGACATTATTTTTATAAACTTTTAAAGATATGAATTTTTATTTATCGGGGCTGTCGCCGAATACCTCTTTGTCCTAAATTCCCATATTTCGGTCAAATTTTCCAAAAATTTTTTACCCCTTAGCTTAGGCTAAACCGCAAAATTTGTTTGAAAAATTATGCCTGGTAAATCTTGCAATTTATGACTAAAGGAGCATTCAGCGACAGCCCCAATATTATTTTTATAAACTTTTAAAAATATGCGTTTTTATTTATCAATTTCCTAATTTCCGATTTCTAATTTCTTTTCTTTCTTTTCTTTTAAGGCCTTCCTAAACAACTTTATATATTTTCTCGCCGGAAGTTCCCAAGAAAAAGATTGCTCCATTGCCTTTAATACTAACCTTCTCCAAATTTCTTTGTGTTTATATGTTTCTACAGCGCGAGTCAACGCCATTAAAAGATCTTGATCATTATATTCATCAAACACAAAACCATTCCCGCGCCATGTTTTAGGATTAAAATCAGTGATCGTATCCACTAAACCGCCGGTAGCGTGAACGATTGGGATTGATCCGTATCGTATGCTAATCATCTGATTCAATCCGCATGGTTCAAATCTTGAAGGCATTAAAATCATATCAGATCCTGCATAAACTTGAGTAGCATTCTCCTGATCAAATTCTAAATGCGCCGCGCATTTAGAAGGATATTTTTTGCAAATTTTCTTTATCTCCATCTCATAATTTTTATCCCCGCCTCCCATAATAACAACCTGCAAATCAAGTCGCATCATCGGTTCTATTATCTTAAAAATCAAATCGAACCCTTTTTGCTCCGTAATTCTTGTAACCATCGCGATGAGCGGGATATCCTTATTTTCCGGCAAACCAAATTTTTTCTGCAAAAAAAACTTATTTTCTAACTTCTTATCAATGCTTTCCATATTATAATTTCTTATCAATCCAGGATCTGTGGCGGGATTATAATCATCATAATCTATGCCGTTAATTATTCCATATAAATTATTTTTTCTGTTAACTAAAATTATATGCAAATCTTCGCCGAATTTTTTAGTAAGTATCTCAGATGCGTATTGTTCAGAAACAGTCGTAATAATATCCGCGTTCAAAATTCCGCGCTTTGCGAAATTTACATATTCCAAATTTAGATCATTAAACTCGGGGATTCCATTTCTTCCGTAATCTTTATGTTCCAAAGGCACTGTCCACCAATCTTTTCCGAACTGAAAAGTTAAAATATGAATAGTATAAACCAATAAAGATTTTTTAAATAAAATATCGTTGCTGTATCTCTTTTGTATTAAATACGGCGCAAGCCCTGTATGCCAATCATGGCACTGAATTACATCCGGACTATAATTTAAAAATCGCAATAATTTAATGCATGCTAAATCAAACAATAAAAACCTCGCGTTTTCATGTCCTGATCCATAAATATGTTTATGCCGTGAAAAAAATTTTTTATTTCCTATAAAATATATTTTTACGGTTTTATCTAAAATTCCTTCCCAAAAATCAACTGTTTGCTTGTTATTTTTATCAATATTTATAACAACTTCTTCCGCAATTTTACGCAAATTATATTTTTCAGCGTCAATAATCTGCTCATAGAACGGGGTAATCACTATAGATTGATGTCCGAGCTTTTTAAAAGCCTTGGGCAAAGACCTTGCGACATCCCCAAGTCCTCCTGTTTTAGAATAAGGAGCGACTTGGCTTGAAATTGATGCTATTTTAAGAAATTTTGACATAATTTAATTTAATAAAAATTCAAAGTTAAAAATTATGGACATCGCGCTATGAAAGCGCGGTTAGAAACTTTAAAAAATTGATGAGTAGCGAAGTTTTGCAATTTACGCGATGTCCATAAACTATGGGGCTGTCGCCGAATGCTCCTTTAGTCATAAATTGCAAGATTTACCAGGCATAATTTTTCAAACAAATTTTGCGGTTTAGCCTAAGCTAAGAGAAAGAAATTTTTTGGAAAATTTGACCGAAATATAGGAATTTAGGACAAAGAGGCATTCGGCGACAGCCCCACTATGCCTTTAACTTTTAACTGAACTATTTCCCGCCGTTATCGCGACAGCCAACGCGTCCGCGGCATCATCAGGTTTTGGCATTTCTTTTAATTTCAAAATTACTTGAACCATTTTTTGTATCTGTTTTTTATCCGCTTTCCCATATCCTGTTATTCCCTGTTTTACCTGCAATGGCGTTAATTCTTTTAAACTAATCCCTGCTTGCATCGCGGTTAAAAGCACCACCCCTCTCGCATGTCCTACCATTAAAGCAGTTTTTACATTTTTACAAAAAAACAGCTCTTCCACAGCTATTAAATCAGGCTCGCATTTTTTTATAATAATATTCAATTCAGCATAAATAATTTTTAGCCTTTCAGAAAAACTCATATCCTTATCCGTCGCAATGCATCCGTAATCAATCATTCTCATTTCTCTCTTGCCTATTTTCTCTATTATTCCGTATCCGGTAATCGCAAAACCGGGATCAATGCCCAATATAATTTTATTTTGCATATTTATCCTTTGATTTAAAAAATCAATTACAACTTTTAAATA
>JAZDNE010000020.1:0-8247 GCA_043800235.1 bacterium
TCAGGATGACGCAGTGAAAATATTTCCACGTTAAATCCGTGTTAATCCGTTTCTAATCCGTGTTTATCCGTTCAGAAACGCAGTTTCTTATTCAAATCCATTACACCATTAAATTCTTCCTCGCTTAAATAATTTTCCCCATTCTCTTTTAATTCATCGCATACTTTTTTAATGGAC
The DNA here is from genome assembly GCA_043800235.1 of bacterium. GTDB lineage: Bacteria > Patescibacteriota > Patescibacteriia > JAZDEU01 > JAZDEU01 > JAZDNE01. The sequence goes on from JAZDNE010000020.1 coordinate 178, forward strand.
ATATTCTCAACCATCGCCCGCCGTCCGATTTCAAGATATGTTTTATAAATTTCAGATGCGCGCCATGCCGCAATTCCTTCCATTTTTTTAGAAAATGACTCTTCCTCAAGACCGTCAATGCGCGATTTTATAATTTCTGCCGCATGATGCGGATCCGGCGATAAACTTCTAAAATCATTAAGGCGCATCGCCCCGATTTCCTCAACAGGTCCCATTAATTTCGGCTTATACTTTATATCCTCAATCTTTGCCTTCCCGCTATTACTCATTGAGCGATTAAGTGAATAAAAATTATTCTTTACATCTCCCCCCTTTTCAAAGAGCCTGTCCTGAGCGGTAGCCGAATGGAGGGGCTGGGGGGTTTTATTTCCCCCCTGTTGTCTGCTTTCTGCCGTCCGTTGTCTAATATCTTCCCCCTCTTTCTCTTCTTTACCTTCTATCTCTTCTTTCCCCTCTTTTTTTAAAATTTGAAATTTGTCCTCCTCCCCCGCTTCCCCTAACTTTTCACTTTGAATCCGTTCGGCAAGCTCAGGGCGTGCTTTTAACTTTGAACTTTCTTCTCCCCCTATCTGCGTCAAATCCGTATCACCATCTCCTTCATCCCTACTCATAATTCCTGATTCATAATTCTTAATTCCCCCATCTTTTTCTTCCTTCCCCTCTTTTTTATCAATTTTCTTTTCTAATTCTCCGCTTATTATCTTAATAACCTCATCCGCCTCTTTCTCGCTCATTCCAATCCCGCCTTCCTCGCTCCTTTTAATAAGCATTTGCCATAACTGGATATTATTCCTCGCGCCTTTAATACGTGTGCGCAAGAGATTTTTTAAACGCGAGTATAAGGCGTCATTCTGAGCCCGAGCGCCAGGAGGGCGAAGAATCCCGAGGTGCGAAGTGTAAGCCACGGGATCCTTCAGTCGCTCCTCCGTCGCTCCTTCAGAGCTTGCCCTGAGCGATAGCCGAATGGGATGACATAATCCTTCCCCAATTTCTAATTTCCCTGCCTGCGCTGAAGCTTCGGCAGGCAGGCAATTTCTAATTTCTTCCATGATTTCCCCTACCTTCTCCTCCACATCCCTCTCAACCTCATTTCTTTTACTCGCCAAATCATAAAGATTTACTCCCATATTTCTTTTCTCCTGCTCTATCTCCCGAATTTTTATCCCCTCTCCCCTTTCTCTCCCTTCTATACCTTCTTTCTCCTCTTCTCCTTCTCTTTTCTCCGCGAATAATCCGCGAACCTCTTCCTCATCCTCCGCGGAAATCATAAAAACCGGCTTGTTATTTTTTAAAATAACAGGCGCGGGAGGTTGCAATTTCTTTATTTCTTCTCTCCCTTCTTTCCCTTCCCTTAATTTCTCAATTTCCTTGCCATCCGCAGCTCTTGCCGTCGCGAAGATTCGCTTTGGCAAAGCACGGTCAGCGAAGGAGGGTTCCCCATTCCTAATTCCTAATTCTTGCTTCTTAATTCCATCTTTCCCTTCTTCCGCCTCTTTCCCATCTGTCCCCATTTTCACAACATCAAAACCCCCGTTAATATTTTTAACGGGTACCTCATCCATATAACTATCAAAATTATTACTATCTCCAGGATTAGAATGTTTTATTTTATTATTACTATTATCCATTGTTATTAAACAAATTTTCACGGATTGCAGACGGATTTTCACTGATCACGGATACACTCATCCGTGCTCCGTGCATATCCGTTTCTCATCCGTGTTTATCCGTTTTTATTTTCTGACATCCAGTAAAATCTCTGCTCTTTTTCATCAAAATACGCTAAATATCCGACATCCCGTCCTTGTTTTTTAAATAAATTATAAAGATGCGCGCCGATTTTCGCCGCCTCATGCTCGGATAAACCAAGTTTAGTTTGCAGTACTTTTTTTAGAAAACCTGTAAGATAAATTTTTGCGTCTTTTACCTTGTTGTCTTTAGACGGATTCTCACGGATTGAAGACGGATTTTCACTGATCACGGATTTGTCCGTCCGTATCATCCGTGCTCCGTGTCTATCCGTTTCTAATCCGTGTCCATCCGTCTTGCCCCCTTTCTCCGCCCATCCCAAAAGCAAATTATTCTTAACCGCAAGCCGCAATGCCGCAATAACACGCAAACGATTTTTTACCTCCAGCGCGCGCGTCAACTCCTTTCCGATTAAAAGCACATTACCCTTTGCAATCAGTTTAATATCTTCCTCTTCCTGCTTTATAATTTCCTGCTCTTCCATAGAAAAAATATACGCATTTGAAATTTTTTCTTTCAATAATTTCCCCTCTCCTCCGTCTTCTCCCTCTACACCATCTTTCCCTTCTTCACCCTTATCCCCTTCTTCCGACAATTTCTCAATTTCCGATTTCTTAATCTCTCCCCCTTCCTTCCCAGCTTCCGCTAACTTTTGACTTTCATCTATAATCCCCTGCAACTCCTTTAACCTCTTTTCCATCGCCGGATCAATTTTCGTAAAAACGCCATCGTCAAGAACGCCTTTTATCCCATCCTCGTCAATAAATAATCCCTCTTCCAGCCCTTGCGGAGTTAAAGATGATATTTTTAATTTTTCATAAAACTGAAATAATTTCACCAGCTTTTCTTTCTCGTTTATTCCCTCGCCCATCCCTTCTTTCCCATCTTCACCATCTTTTATATTCCCCCCTTTTTCAAAGGGGGGCAGGGGGGTTTTAGAACCCTTCAATTCCTCGCTCCCCGCCGCAGTCTCTCCCAAAGGACTGCGGCGTTCCTTCAGCCCCTTAATATTTCGACTATTCGTTAAAAATTCACTCTGCTTTGCCGCATCTACCAAACCTAATCCCAGCGCGACATTGTAATCCTTAAGCCAGTTCCCAACCGTCGGCGGCTCTTCCCTGCCATTTATAATAATTTTTTTCTCAGTTAAATATTCCTCATTTTTTAAAAGCGCTTTTCGAATTTTTTCTTTAAACCCATCCCTGTCTTCATACCAAATATCAGCCACTATCTTTTGCTTTAATTTCGCCCATAAATCATAATCCTCAATATTAAAAATCGTCGTAAAATGCTCCCTGAACATTTCTATTATTTCATCTTCCCCGAATTTCGGCAACGCAATCCATTTTAGTTTAGGGATAATTTCATTTCCATATATCGTCTTTCCCCCTTTTGTAAAGGGGGGCAGGAGGGTTTTATCCCCCTCTTTCCCTTCTGAACCTTCTTTCCCCTCCAATCTTCTTGTCATTAAATATCCTTCCACAAATAAATCATACGCGATAATGGTCTCCGCCGCGCCTTCTACCTCCGCCGGATTATTTATATCTATTTTTTTAATATCTATTATATCGTTTGACATATATTTTAAATGTGGTTATTTTTATATTGTCTTAAACCCTCGGGTACCGCACCGTCCGTAACCATTCGGCGGCCCACGACCCAGGGTTTTTGGGTTTTATAGACACTTGACATATTTTAAATAAATGTTATACTTTAATAATTACTCCTCGGGTACCGCACCGCCGTTGTATATATTCGGCGCTTAAGGCCCAGGAAATAAGCATATCAATCTTGACAAATTCTGTAATTATGGTATGCTTCCATTATCTTAAACCCTCGGGTACCGCACCGTCCGTAACCATTCGGCGGCCCACGACCCAGGGTTTTTGGGTTTTATAGGCATAATTTAGAAAGTTCATAAAAATCAAGTTTCTTATCAAATGCGTATTTCCCTTTCATCGTATGATAAGCTGCTATATGTGCATTTGATTTTTTTCCGATATTATCAAAAATAATATCAGGAATATATGAAAAATATCTGCTCCACATCTCTAAAAACATACTTTTTAAAATTATTTCCTTGCCATAATATTCCTTATCAATAACAATAATTGAAACTCTTTCTATTTTAGCATATTTAATCATTAATACCACACCTGCAATAAAACACCTGTATTTAAATAAATTTTGCTTGCCTCGCATCCTAAATTCTTCTTTCATTCTCCTTTTAATTTGCCTGCTGATCACCACAGTAAAAACCTTGCCATTGGACAATCCGATAACCGTGTCCTTGTTAGTTTGCTCTATTTTATTTGATTGGTCAATCTCTATCCGCATATTGATTATACTATCAATTATACTATCCTTGACATATTTTAAAAATATGGTATTATTATACTAGATTTTAGCGCTGGGGGGTAGCCATTCCCCGATGCCGCTACCGGGTGTTTAGCTCAAAAGGCTCAAATGCTCGCAAGCGGGAGACAGCGCTTAGAGTGTGGAATATCCGAATATTCCATAGCCTAAGCTCTATCTTATAACGGCAATTACTTGCCGTTTTTTTATTTCCTTACGCACCGAACCTTTTCTAATCACAGACAAAAAATGCTTTTCTGTTTTATCTACAGCTTCCACGATTACCCTAATTTTGACCTCGTCAATTACCGCTTCAAAAGCCCAATATTCTCTTCTTCCTCTCTTTTCATAATCTTGAAATTGAGTCGCGTATTCTAATAATTCTTTTGCTCGTTCCAAAACAAAAAGTCTCCCCAAAACATCCATGCAAGTTTTCGCCTCATCATACATAATATGCTCCCATCCAATCCTGCTTATATGAATAATCTCTCCGTCGAACGCCGCGCATTTCGGCGGATTCTTAACCCATTCATTAAAATAAAAATCCCGAGCCAACTTTTTGGCGTGCTTAAATGTCATCCGCATTATTTTATCCAATTGTTTTTTATTTTTACTCATAATGTACGCTCGGTGTCAAGAGCTTTAAGAGCTCCTGACACCTTTGCTCGATCTTCACTATCAATTTCTTAATTTCTTCAGCCAAAGGCTAATCCGCCTTTAGCAGAAATTTCCCAATTTCTTAATTTCTTCTTCTCAGCCCCATCCGCGCTCCGCTCCGTCTTGATCATTAATACGACCTGCTCCTATCAATAGCCTCACCAGTTTTCTTCAACGCTTCCGTGAAATCGCCCATTCCGCCTCTTAACTTCCTGCCATAATCTTCAAATTTATCCAAAAACTTTTCATAACCCGCTCTCTGTGTTTCGCCCAATAATGTAGCCCCTTCTCTTAATATTTTCATATTCTCCGCTTCAGTAAATTTCAAACCTGTCCATCGACTCAAACGATTACTTTCAATCTGCTTTTCAAAAGCTCCGTAATTACCCATAAACCAATTCAGACCAGCCGTATGCATGCGAAATTTTCCATCCACTCCCTCGCCTCCGAAAGCAAACCTCGTTTCTTTTCTTGCTAAAGTTTCAGGATCCTGTTTGCTTAGATCCGCAGTCGCGCCTTCTGATTGCTCTCTTTTCGTATTTTGAATAAATTTACCGCCTTTTATAGTTACCGCATGCGAATAAGCGGCTTGATTAGTAGCCTTATGTATTTCCGCCAATTCCGACTCTAACGCAAAAACATCCTGCTCGTCCATACCCGCTTGATCGATTAAAGTATCTCTTAAAAAATCATGCAATCCTTTATTGCCTTTTATCTCTTCTGGGGTTAATTTTTTAAGCTCGTCTCGAGTAAGTCCGAGAGCCACATTATATCCGAAAGCGCGTAAAATTTCGTTGGTATCTTTATTTTTCGCTAATTTCTTCATAATCGCTGCGGCTAAATTCCTTTTGCCTTCATTTAAGGAATTTCTATAAATATCGACTAATTCTTCATTGTCATCCGTAGCCAGATCGTGCTCCGCTTTATTTTGTTCCGCGCGTCGCGCTTGTCTTGCGTCCGGCGACATAACCATATATTTAGCGAATTCTTCAGATTGCTCTTTCTTTATTTTTTGTTGTCTCTTGATTTCACCATCCAAATTATCAATTCTAGACTTCTTTGATTTATTATCATTCTCTATGATAATAATTCCATCACTCTTATCTTTGTAATATTGATCACTCTCTTCTTTATGACTCGCAAGCAACTTCTTTCTCTTTGATAATCCTGCCATTATTTTGTCCCTTTCTTTTTCTTTATTCGCTAAGTCCTTTTCTAATTCATCCATTGTCTTACCACCTCTTAATTTAGGATTTTCAATAGCTTTCGTTAAATTATCTATTGTCGAGTTCAATGCAGTTAAAGATGGGTTTATATTATTTTCATAATTTTTAAAATCTCTTTCCAAATCAACACCTTTGGCAGAAATAGATAATTCTTTTGCCTTCATCTCATCCATAGTTAATACATTATTCTTCTGCTTTTCTAATTTGTCGATTTCTTTCTTCGCTCCTCGCGCCTTTTCATCATACTTTTCCGGCGGAATAAAAATATTTTTCGCGCCTTTCCATGCCCCTTTTAATCCGAAATAACCCTGCACATATTGATTATAATAATCCGCGGAGCCAGTTCCTGTTAAAGCGCCAAATCTGCCGCGCATTAATTGATCCGCCCTTTGTTCCATTTGCGAAATATCATCCGCTTTATTACCTTCCATCCCCGCTTTAATTTTCGCCCAACGTCTGCCTAAATGTAAATCCTGCCCTGTGCCTCTGGCGAATATATTCCCAACTCTTGCCCCAAATTGTCGCAATCCACCTTTTCCTTCAGCTTTCATCTGTTCTATATTCCAACCTTTTCCAGTCCACCCGCCTGCCACTTTTCTATTCAGCCAATCAGCGCCTGTCTTCATAGCTCCAACACCGCCCTCTTGCAAATTCTTTATCGTGCTCCCCGCGAAACTTCCCGCCATGCCGCCGATTGTTTGCGCGACCATAAGACCGCCGAGGAGCATAGCTATTCCGAAAATAAATTTTACTAAATGCGACGGACTGCCAGCTATTGTATCGCCTGCTTGCGGCAAATTAGCTTCCTTTTCCTTATATTCTACAGTTATATCAACGCTTGAGTCTCTTTTATACGACGCGCTGTCCATATCTTTCAATGTTTCGCCTTGGTTTGTAAGATTGCCCATAGAGACAAACGAAAGCCATATAAAAAACGCGATAATCGGACCGATTGTCACATATTTCACAAATTCATCCCACCATTTGCTTGAATAACTCGCGCCTGCCGGAAACGCGCTTAACATATACGCGAACGGAGATAAAATCACATAAATCCAAAGCATTATAATCCTCTGCACCAAAACTAAACTCATAACTAAAATAGTAGCTATCGCCACAATAACATAAACAAGAACTAAAATATAACTTCCAGCCATGGAAAAAAAAGTAGGAGCCGTACTGCTGCCGTCTTTAGTAGCGGCTAAAAGATCTGTTATTCCTAAAATATTTGTCAAATATCCGGACCCAAGCTCTCCGAAACTGTTCATAAAAGTAAGCATTATAACCTGCGCCGCATCTATAAAAATTCCGCAGATAAGCTTAGAAAAATTTATCAAAACCACCATTATTAAAAGTTTTGTTAAAATACGGGAATAATGGTAGCTTTCTATGCCGAGAACCGTTGCCACAGTCATTGCTAAAAATATAACCACAAAAAATATATTGCATATATCGCGCGCAATGAACCATCCATTTTTAACCGCCGGAGATCCGATAAAATTATTGTACTTTGCTACTTTAAAAAGAAACCACATTAAAACCGCGAGCACCTTTCCGCCTATCCAAACAAGCAGACTTACAAATCCGCCTACTATCCTATTTACAATATCGCCAAAGGTATCAAACGCCCCCGCCCGCGCCACCCTAACTCCGAAAATTCGCCCCATGCCAAAAACGCCTACTGCGACGAGGAGGAGGATAATTGCGAAAGATAAAATCTTTTTTTTGCGAGTAGAAAATCTTGACATTTTTTTTTTGTATGTTATTCTACTGTTAGAGGGCAGCGGATTCCGACCCATCTCACTTGTTGAGAGCTTAAGTTTCCATTAACCTGTCCTATCTTTAATTAACCCGCTTAAAGCGGGTTAATTTGTTATTGCCTTTATAATATCCTTTGCTCTTACTTCAATATCCGCTCGTCTCTTTCCGATCGCCGTATTATGGGACTGTCGCCGAATGCCTCTTTGTCCTAAATTCCCATATTTCGGTCAAATTTTCCAAAAAATTTATTGGCTTAGCTTAGGCTAAACCGCAAAATTTGTTTGAAAAATTATGCCTCGAAATCTGGAAATTTATGACTAAA
>JAZDNE010000021.1:0-4191 GCA_043800235.1 bacterium
TTTAGTCATAAATTTCCAGATTTCGAGGCATAATTTTTCAAACAAATTTTGCGGTTTAGCCTAAGCTAAGCCAAGAAATTTTTTGGAAAATTTGACCGAAATATGGGAATTTAGGACAAAGAGGCATTCGGCGACAGCCCCAAAATAAAGAAAATGAAATAAAAACAAAATCTATGCAAGAGAGCTTAAAATCCCCTGCATTATCGGCACTAAAATCGCCACAAAGGCATTGCGCGACGGGCAAATAGTTGAAGTAGATGCAAATAAAGGCACGGTAAAAATAATTAAATAAAAATTTTTCAGCCAGAGACTGATCCGCCTTTGGCGGAAACAGACGGGGATCTCGTTGAAGTCGATGCGGATAAAGGGATTGTAAAAATTTTAAAAAGAAATATTGACAAATAAAAATAACCCTGCTATTATTTATATATGAACAAGAATAACCCTGCTAAAATTTATATAAAAAGAGACCTAGAAATAAAAATATTACCATTTTTAGCGAGAAAAGAGGCAATTTCTATAGTTGGACCTCGTCAGGCAGGTAAAACAACTTTTATCTCGTGGCTAAGTGAAAAATTAAAAGTTTCAGGCAAAAAAGTTAAACTTATAACCTTTGAAAAAATAGCAGATCTGGAATTGTTTCAAAATAATGTGGAAGATTTTAAAAGTTTGATAAGCCAATACGATTGCGTGATTATTGATGAATTTCAATACGCGAAAGAAGGCGGCCAAAAATTAAAATATCTTTATGATACAACCGATATTAAGTTTATCATCACGGGATCATCTTCTCTTGATCTAACTTTTCAAACCGGGAAATATATGGTTGGAAGGCTTTTTGATTTTTATTTAATGCCGTTCTCATTCAGAGAATTTCTATCCTATAAAGATCCTGAATTATGTAATTTATTGAAACAAAAAATTACCGCCTCGATTTTTGATTTTGACATACGAAACGGATTCGGTTTGGAAATTAATAAAAGACTATGTTCCATTTTGGAAAAATACGCGGTTTTTGGCGGTTATCCCGCGGTCGCATTATCGGAGAATGATGCCGAAAAAATAAAAATTCTTGAAAGCATCGTTGAAAAATATTTGTTAAGGGACATAAAAACACTTTTAAATCTCGCCACCGACGATGAATTGATAAAATTAGGAAAATTTTTGGCATCTCAAATCGGAAATCTTATAAATTATTCCGAACTCTCAAATATTTCAGGCTTGTCATATTCGCGACTAAAAAAACATATATTCATTTTGGAAAAAACTTACATAATTAATTTAATAAAGCCTTTTTTTACAAATAAAAGGCAAGAGCTGGCAAAAAATCCTAAAGCTTATTTTATAGATTTCGGATTAAGAAATTATTTAATTAATGATTTTCGCGCGGTTGAATTAAGGAACGATAAGGGGGCGATAATGGAAAACTGCGCGCGTATTATGCTTTCCAATTTAGAAATATCCCGTGAGATAAAATTTTGGCGGACAAAAAGCAAAGCGGAAGTCGATTTTATTTTGGAATATAAACAAAACATTTGCCCTGTTGAAATAAAATACAGCTCTAAAAGAATCATCGGAAAAAGTTTTTACAGTTTTATTGATAAATTTAAACCTGAAATAGGCATTATTTTAACGAAAAATTATATAAGCGAAGAAAAAATCAGGAATACAAAAGTTAAATTCATTCCTTTGAGTTACTTTTAATTTAATTTTTTAATAAAACCAAAAGAGCGTTATCATCTCTCAAAAATCGACTGGTCGCAATAATTGCAATGGAATTTAAAATTTCTTTCGTAATCGGCACTAAAATCGCCACAAAGGCATTGCGCGACGGGCAAATAGTTGAAGTAGATGCAAATAAAGGCACGGTAAAAATAATTAAATAAAAATTTTTCAGCCAGAGGCTGATCCGCCTTTGGCGGAAACAGACGGCGATCTCGTTGAAGTCGACGCGGATAAGGTAATTGTCAAAATTTTATCGTTTGACAAATAAAAAAATCGTGCTAAAATGATAATATAAGAATAAAAAAGTACGAAATATGTCCACGACTATTAAAAGAAAACTATACAATTCTCTGCGGAAACATCTTAAAGAGAAAGAGATTTCCCTTATTATTGGGCCAAGACAAGCGGGAAAAACGACTTTAATGAAAAATTTAAAAGATGAATTGGATAAGAAAGGCGAAAAAACCTTATTTTTAAACATGGATATTGCTGAAGACAGAACTTTTTTTGCTACCCAGCAGTCTTTAATTGAAAAAATATCTCTTTCTATAGGAAAAGACAGGGGGTTTGTTTTCCTTGACGAAATACAAAGGAAAGAAGACGCTGGACTTTTTTTAAAGGGGATTTATGATATGAACCTTCCCTATAAATTTATTATTTCAGGTTCGGGAAGCGTTGAATTAAAAGAAAAAATCCATGAATCCTTAGCCGGAAGGAAAAGAATATTTGAATTATTTACGATTTCTTTTGAAGAATTCGTTGATTTTAAAACAAATTATTCTTACAGTGAAAAATTAGAAAATTTTTTCTCAGTCGAAAAATCATTATCGGACAGACTGTTAAAGGAATATTTGAATTTCGGCGGATATCCTCAAGTAGTCATAAAAGATACTTTGGAAGAAAAAATTTTTAGCATAAGAGAAATATTGAGCAGCTATTTGGAAAAGGATATTAATTCATTGCTTCATATAGAAAAATTGGAAACTTTCAATTTGCTGATAAAAATACTGTCAAACCAAACAGGAAAAATTCTAAACTATACGGAACTTTCCAATAGTTTAGCTATCCAAATCCCTACGCTAAAAAAATATATATGGTATATAGAAAAAACTTTTGTGGCAACTCGCATTAGCCCTTTTTTTCGAAATACGCGCAAAGAAATAAAAAAATCGCCTATGATATATTTTTATGATATAGGGTTGCATAACTATGCGCTTAATACTTTCGGCAATTTAGAAAGAGCGGCAGATATTGGATTTGTTTTTCAAAATTTAATATTTCTATTGTTGCGGGAAAAACTTTTATTAAAAAACGCTGGTCTTAATTTTTGGCGGACAAAGGATAAAAATGAAGTTGATTTCGTGATAGATTTTACGCGCGATGTAATTCCGATAGAAGCAAAATACAGCGATTTAAGAGAGCCGATTATTCCCCGCCCTCTAAGGAATTTTATAAAGAAATACAATCCTTCAAAAGCTTTTGTGATCAATAAATCATTGGATTCAAAAATAAATTTTTTAAATACGGAGATTTTAATTATCCCTTATTGGAAATTAATTACGGAAGAATTTTTTTAAGAAAAATAGATAAATCCGTAAAAAATGACACAAAAGTCCTAAAAGACGACGACCTCGCGAATAAGGGAATCGTAAAAAAATATACATCTTATTTTGTCATTATGCCAAATCCAAAAGAATCTTATTCCCTATCCAAAACAGGTTGGGAATATGTCACAAAAATAAATATCGATCTATTCTCCAGTAGTATAATGTCTGAGGGAATAGATGAATATGGAAAACTGCTTTATTTTCCTGAATATATCAAACGGAAAGATATGATTCTTTCCATAACTTTAGATGGGGACATTTATATCTCTAAAGATCAAATCGAACCTTATCGAGAGGCATTAAAAAATAATTTTGCTAAATTCAGAACTCATCTGCTCTCGACCAAAAAATATTATGAAAATCTTTTAAAATGCGGTCGAAAAATATATCAAATCAAAGATTTCACTAAATAAGGGGATTGTAAAAATCTTAAAAAAGTTTTAATCTATTAATAACTGCCAGCTTTATTAAATTTTTATTTAAAAAACTACCCTTTCTACTCCTTCTTAAAGGACTGGCTTAAGGGGATGTTTCAAATTATAAATTATATGCCGGAAAAAATCGGAGGAGAATTTTTTGCCGCAAGGCACACAATCAAACCTAAAGGCGAAGATAAAGAGTCTTTAGAATATAAAGGCGCCTCGGAAAAAGGCGTTGAATTAGGCCGTGAACGGGCGAAAGAAGTTTTAGAAATTTTAGAAAAATCAAACGAAGGAACAGTCAGATACCCCCCGCAAAGCGGGTGGCTTGATAAATAGGGGTTGCCTAAAAGGCAACTCAGCCGTTTAGTCGCTTCTTATTAAATTTATAAAGTAAATTTATATTTAGAAAGTTCCCTCGCCGTTGCTTTCCTGTTCTC